>NZ_JAUBPI010000139.1:0-12080 GCF_036700645.1 Microcoleus sp. S36b_A4
CTGCCTATCTTTTTTTAGCACACATTGCCTCAATCCTCACCACCTCTGGGTTTCAGGCTGGTTGTTACCCCCCCAGGTCGCCAATAGTAGTATTTCACCTTTTGAGTCAGAAACTGGGAAGGCATCGGGAGGCTCTCTCGCATGCTCTCAAGAGGCGGTAGAGCCGCAGGATATGACATTTCCAGTCAGAACCTGGAAACGAGATTAAAAACAAAATAAACGCAGACAATCTTACATTCATCTGCGTTTGTCTGCGTTTATCTGCGGTTGAATTCTCCAACCCTAAACCGCTTGCACTTCCTTTTCCTCAACAGAAACAGGTTCTTGATATACAGTTTGAGACTCATTAGCCAAAAACTCAGCCAATTGAGCTTCAATTTCATCCCGCACAATCTGGCGGTATTCCAGGAAATGCTCGTTGTGAGCGCACACAGTCAGATAATGATCCCAAACCGCAGGATTGCGCTTGAGAATACTGAACAAATGATGCCAGAACTTCCACCGAGTTTTGCGCTTGACTCCCTGCCGCCAAACCACCGTTAGCAGTGCTCGCAAGTCGATCCAACTGGGAATTCTTGCAGGTATATTTGCTGTGGGTGCACCCAACATTAAGAAATGGCGATAAGTTCGGTCTAAATATTTCTCAGCATCGTACACTTCGCAGAAAGCCTCGACATATTCGCGGGCAATATCTTCGAGAGGCCGCGTCGGGATAAAGTTCATCAAGGTAGTCTGGTTGAGGTTGCCAGATTTGTCGCGCAACCGCCCTTCTTTTGCTAGTCTGTGGGACAATGCAGTGTGCGGCAAAGCTTGCAGCATTCCAAACGTTGTACTCGGAATAGCTGCTGCTTCGGCAAACTGGACAATCCGCTGACCGGCACCGGGTTTTTCGCCGTCGAATCCGATGATGAATCCGGCCATTACTCGCAAACCAGTTTTCGCAATTAACTCTACTGATTCGATCAGGGAATTGCGGGTATTTTGGAATTTCTTGGTCATTTGCAGGCTTTCTTCATCAGGGGTTTCAATCCCTAAAAACACTGCATTGAAATTGCAAGCTACCATCATCTCCATCAATTCTTGGTCTTGGGCTAAGTCGATGGATGCTTCTGTGTTGAAAGTAAAGGGGAATTTGTGTTCTTCTTGCCAGACTTTTAAGTCTTTTAGCAACAGTTTGACGCTGCGTTTGTTGCCGATAAAGTTGTCGTCTACCATGAACACGCCGCGCCGCCAGCCCAAGTTGTAGAGATAGTCTAATTCTGCTATCAATTGTTGGGGGTTTTTGGTGCGAGGTTTGCGGCCGTAGAGGACGATGATATCGCAGAATTCGCACTGGAAAGGACAGCCGCGCGAAAATTGAATCGACATCGAGTCGTAGGCGTCTAATTCCAGCAAGTCGAAGCGGGGAACGGGGGTTGTGGTAACATCGGGTTTTACGCCGTCCGATCGATAAATTCCGCTTTTTTCGCCACGCCCGATTGCTTCGACGAACATCGGCAAGGTGATTTCGCCTTCGTCGAGAATCAGGTAATCTATGCCCGCTGCTTGAGGTTCTTCGGGTACAGAGGTGGGGTAGGGGCCGCCGCAAGCTACGGATTTACCGCGCCGTTTTGCTTCGCGAATGATGTCTAGCAAATCTTCTTTTTGGACAATCATTGCGGAGAGAATAACGAGCTCTGCCCATTCCCATTCTGCTTCGGTGATTTGTCTGATGTTGCGATCGACTAACTTAAATTCCCATTCTTGGGGTAAAATAGCTGCTACTGTTACCAAACCCAGCGGTGGCAGCAGCACTTTACGATCAACTAATTCTAGGATTTTCTCGTAAGACCAAAATGTTTTCGGAAACAGCGGGTAAACTAGAAGAACTCGCATTATATGTTAAACCTCACATCAGTAAACAACTTGCGATCGGGCTGGCGGGGCGTGAGAGTTCGATCGACTCTCAAGACTTCATGTTAAGGCTAAAATTACGATCTTGCACTCGATCGAATATCTGGCGAGGGGTGACACCCCCTAAAACCCACAAATTGAGCGCAATTTTTAGCTTGCAGTTCCCTGTTAAAGTTTGCAAATGCTGATATCTTATCGTATTTGACCGTTAATTGACGATAATCGCATTTAAAAAGCATGGAATTAAGGAAAAAAAACTGGAAACAGTAAATTACTGCTTTGGTGCGCCATAAGAACCCTACATTAGTTGTTTAATGCACATTTCCTCTTCCTTTTTCCTCAACATTCATCCGTTAAATCCTTTAAATCCGTTACATCCGTTATAAAATCCGCTGCCGAACTTCCTTATCCCCTAATTTGAATCTTTGCCGGGAATCCCGCTAGTTCTTAACATATCGGCAACTGTGCCGCAGTAACTCGGCATTCCTATGCTTTCGGGATTCACAAGATTTTGATAGGTAAAATGGCGGTAGCTGATGCAAAATCTATCCCAAGCAGCCACTTGAATTCGGAACAGCCAAATAAAGAAATCGGCCAGCCAAGGTGACAGAGTAATCCGAAAGAATATGTTTTTATTCAAATACTGGCAAGCTTGTTCTACCACTTCGTTAGCTGTAATCGGGGGATTTCCTAGCACAAAATGTCGCGTTTCCTCGGAAGCAGGCGGATGTTGAACTAAATAATTAACTACTTTAGCAATATCTGCGCCGTGGATAAAGTGAAAACTGCCATCTGCCTTAAACCAGCGAATCAAACCAATCCATTTGGCCACAAGGGGCAGGCCAGATGACAAGTGAGAGACTGGTTTTTCGGCGTCTCCTCCCAGTACTAATGTCGGGTAAAGTGCCGTAATGGGAGGCACATTTGTCAAAGCTGACAAATGCACCATGCAGTTGTATTTTGAGCTAATATAATCTGTCCCCAGTTCTCCGGCTTCTTTCAGCAAATTGTTGTCTCGACCGAGAATACTGGCCGTTGAAAAATAAATTACTTGTTGGCAAGTCTGTGGCGAAAGTAGTTGAATTAGCTGGAGAGTTTTCGTTACGTTAACGTCAAACACTTCTTGAGTTCCTCCCCAAGCAGTGGCAGCTAAAATTGCGACATTAATTGTTTGCAAAAGTTCGGCGTGTTGCTCGATATCTCGCATATCGCCTTGTAATATATGGATGCCGGGGCGGGCCTTCCAGTCAAATTTTAATTTTTCTGGGTTGCGAACTAATAAGTAAAGTTCGTGGTTTGTTTCTTGAATCAAAGTTTCGGCCATGTAGTGACCGATACAGCCACTTGCACCCGTCACAAAAATTTTTTTGGTGTTCATTTTGCCGCAGGGGAAGAGGGAGGATTTGACGCTTTTTCGACGCTAGGGAGACGGTATTACCTATTAGTGTCAACTTAAACCTCAAGTCGATGAGGAATATCCCTTTTATTCGAGTCCAGATCCCCCTAAATCCCCCTTAAGAAGGGGAGTAGGGGTTGACTTAGAGTGCTTCATGTCCCCCCCTTATTAAGGGGGGTTAGGGGGGATCTAGACTTTGATACAAACAAGAGAGACGGTTGATTTTACGTTAAGTTGACACCAATGGGCTCTTGGAGTGTCCCTACAAATATTAACTGCAATTAACCGAAATTGATCGGATTCTACAATCTTTTTCCAGGGTAGGGAGAGGGCATTGCCTATTTGTGTCAACTTAAGACTGAAAGCTTGATAACTCTCGCTTTTAACGCAGTCTCGATCCCCCTAAATCCTCCTTAAGAAGGGGGACTTTGAGAAGATTCCTGTCCCCCCCTTAATAAGGGGGGTTAGGGGGGATCTACACTTTGATACCAACAAGAGAGACGGTCGGTTTTACGTTAAGTTGACACCCATGAGTTCTTGGAGTGTCCCTACAAATATCAGGTGCAATTAACCGGATTTGATCGGATTCTACAATCGAAATCAAATTAAGCAGCAACTGCAAGCAACTTGTCGGCTTGTTTTGCGGTTTCAAAGAAGAAACGAACGTTATCTTCGGGAGTTCCCGGTAATACGCCGTGTCCCAAATTGAGGATGTGTCCGCGCGGGCCGGCTTTGCGAATTGTATCAAGAATTCGATCGCGAATAAACGGTTGAGAACCAAACAACACGCCCGGATCGAGATTTCCTTGAACGTTCATATTCGGGCCCAAACGCTTGCGCGCGTCGGCCATATCCACTGTCCAATCGACGCTGATGATATCGGCGCCGGATGTTGTCATGCGTTCGAGGAGGCCCGCACTACCGGTGACTAACAGAATTAGCGGTGTGTCAGGATGGGTTTTTTTGACTTGCTCGAATACTTGTTTCTGGTAAGGTAGAGCGAAGGTGTCGTAGTCCTGCGGGGAGAGTTGGCCGGCCCAGGAGTCGAACATTTGCACTACTTGCGCGCCGCAGTCGATTTGATAGCGCACGTAAACTGCGATCGCATCTGCGAATTTCGACAGCAACTGATGCAGTAAAGTTGGATCGGAAAATGCCATGTTTTTGATGATCGCATAATCCTTAGAACCTTTGCCCTCAACCGCATAGGCCGCCAGCGTCCACGGCGCGCCCACAAAACCGAGCACGGTGGATTTATTGCCGACTTCTTCGCGCAGGGATTTCAGGATTGTTTTGATAAACGGCAAGCTTTCTTCCGGGTTCAGCGGTTGCAGGTTGTCGATTTGCTGCTGAGTGCGGATGGGTGCGTGGATAATCGGGCCTTTGCCTTCGGCGATGTCCATGTCAATACCCAAACCCGGCATGGGGGTGACAATATCGGAAAACAGAATTACGCCGTCGGGTTGAAACGCGCGCCACGGCTGAAGGGAAACTTCGATGGCAACTTCGGGAATTTCGGAACGTTCGCGAAACGAGGGATACTTTTCTCGCAAATCTCGATAAGCCTTCATGTAGCGACCGGCTTGGCGCATCATCCACACGGGCGGGCGGTCTAGGGTTTCGCCGCGGGCTGCCCGCAACAACAAGGGAACTTCATTTAATGCCGACATTTTAACTTTTCTCTACCTTAGATATTTCAATGCCTTTGGTAGCTTACCACTGTGCGATCGTCCTTTTTGACAAAAAATTCATCTGTCGGCGGGGAGGAAGATGAGGAAAGTGGCTGAGTTCGATAGCAACCTTCTGGCACGCTCAAGAAATTCTTAATAGCTGAAACTATTGCTAATAGGAAATTTTCACATCCACCCTTTTGCTACAATGACATTGCAAACTAACAGAATCCGCGACCGCGACCTCAAGCAGACAAAGCATCTAGCACTGGCGCAGCGGCAAAGCGCCCCCAAAATCAGGACGGCGAAATAAAAATATGTTTTTTGACAATTGGGTTGAATTGATTCGGATTTTGACGATCGGCGTTTCCGCTTACGTCGTGCTGATTTTTTTGCTGCTGGCATCGGGCAAGCGAACTCTGTCGAAGTGGAATGCCTTCGATTTCATCGTTACCATCGCGCTTGGTTCGACGTTGGCGACTGTCATCATGTCAAAAGACGTTTCCTTGGTCGAGGGCGTTTTCGGACTCGGCTTACTCATCGGGCTGCAATTCATCGTCACTTGGCTTGCGGTGCGGGTAAAGTGGGTAAAAAATCTCATCAAAGCCGAACCTACTATGCTACTCAACCAAGGCCAATTTCTGCCTGTGGCGATGCGGCAGCAGCGCGTGAGTGAAGAGGAAATTCGGGCGGCGATTCGGGGGACGGGCAGCGCGTCGATCGAAGAAATCGAAGCTGTAGTGCTGGAAACCGACGGCAGTATGAGCGTTGTCAAAAAATCTCCGAACAATTCGCGATCGGCTCTCAAAGATGTAACTTAGTCGATATTTAAATCTGTAGAGACTCATCTTGTATGGTGCGTCGCTGCTCCATTTTCGAGCTTAATAGTAGGTTGTATTGGGCGACGCACCATACGGTTAATTAAATCGAAACTATCTCGTTACGCAAACTCCGCCCACCACTACCCGACATTGATCTGGGCCCGCATCGAATCTACTATCATTCCGCCGCGCCGAGTCTAAATCTCTAGTCCGCGAATTGTAGTAATAATCTCCCGCCGGATACCTTCTATTCGGGACAGCGCAGTAAGTCGAGTCTTGATTTCCATCGTCAAATCTGACTCTCACCATAGAACGTCTCTCGCGACAATCAACAGACCGCAAGCCAAAATCATCTTGCAGAAGCTGTGCTCTGTCATATTGACCGTCATATCGATCGTTATCTCGTCTCGTGTACCAATCGTCCCGCGAATTGCGAGATTGTCTGCCGCCCCCATCAATTCCCGCAACTTCCAGCGTGTAGTTACCGCCCCTGGCAGCATCTTTTGCTAACACTAACAGTTTGTAATCGCCACTACGGGGAATTTGATAATTAAACGAACGGTCTTGCGTAAAAGCGACTTGTTTGTTGTTCCCGTAAAATAGCACCATGACGGGAGTAAAACCGCGACTTCTATCTGTATCTAAAAACACTTCAATGTTGTCGCCTTCCCTCGCGCTAAATGTGTATTCTTGACCACGCAATTCTTCCGTCGGAGAGCCCGGAACCCACATATTCCGGAAACGGTAAATCGGGGAAGTGCGGCGAATTACTCCGTCTATGCGATCGTTATTACCTATCTGTTCGCCAACCGCACTTGAGGAAATTCCGGTAAGTGCCAATCCCGTAACTAGCACAGCGGCAGCAATACTGTTTAACAAGTTGTGTGTTTTCATATCAACCTCTGGAAAAATTTAAAATCTTTTTGCTTTCTTGGCGCCGACATTTGCATACACAATCCATTTTAAATGTAATTTCTGCCAACCGTGTCAACCTCACGAAACCAGGCTATTTACCGGGTGCAAAATCTCATGTTAAAGTTATAGACGTTGAGCCCTAATCTAAAGTTGCGATCGATCGCCACAAATCAGCAATCCCGATTCAGCGTCGAGACTCGCCATAATTCCCATCGGTAAAGCAGCGTTAACTCCCTCGTGCCCGAAGGGCAAATCCGAAACAATCGGAATATTCAAATCCCCCAGCCGATCGCGCAAAACTTCTTCAATGCTAAAACTAGGAATACTTGGATCAATCTCGCAGCGACTGAAGCGCCCCAAAGCAATGCCCCGCACCCCAGCGAAAGCCCCCGCCATCCGCCACAAAGTCAACATTCGATCGACCCTGTAAGGAGCTTCGGAAACATCCTCAAATGCGAGAATAACCCCGGTCAAATCCGGTTGATACGGGGTTCCGAGCAAATGAGAAGCGACCGTCAGATTCGCCGGAAACAGCGGCCCGGTGGCTTGTCCGCTGCCCCATCCTTTACCTTGCAAAGATTGTAAGGGACGACCTTCTATGCAGTCAAAAAGTCGATCGACAGACCAATCCGGTTCCGCAGCCAAAGTTGTCAGCATCGGCCCGTGAACGCCCCAAACACCCAATTTAGCCTGATTCCACAGCAAAGCAGTAATGTCGGAAAAGCCGATTAACCATTTCGGCGAATGGGAATCGGGGGTTGGGAATTGGGAATTTTCTGCCTTTCCCACATTTCCTTTTTCCAAAAGTCGAGTGCTGCCGAAACCGCCTCGAACACAGAGAATACCGCGACAATCCGGGTCATTGAGGGCATCTGCGAGCTGTCGGACGCGGTTTTCATCCGAACCGGCCAAATAGCCCCAGCGATCGTCAAAACCCGGTGTTAATTCAACTCGATAGCCGTGAGATTTCCAAATTTCTACACCCTTTTCAAAGTTGGTTGATTCTCGCAAAGTGCCACTAGGGGCAATTACTTTGAGCAAATCTCCTGGTTGCAGAAATTTTATGTTAGTCATTAGTAGGTTGATTGTTGACTGTTGACTGTTGACTGTTGACTGTTGACTGTTTGCTGTTGACTGTTGACTGTTTGCTGTTGATTGTTAACCTTTGGATTTTTGTTTTAGTGAGTTAAGATAGGCATTAAGTTTTGGTGAAAGTTCATTTAATAAAGGATGCAGTCGATCGATTTGTTCTTGAGTCAAAAGATTGCGAGGGATAGTTGATGGCAAACCATTGACTGTCAACCGTCAACAGTCAACAGTCAACTGTCAACCGTCAACAATTAAGGTAAAGTCAGAATTTCGACCCCAGAATCAGTCACAGCCAAAGTGTGCTCGAATTGAGCCGAAAGCTTTCCATCCTTGGTGATAGAAGTCCAACCATCGGCGAGAATTTCCACTTCCCAAGTACCCTCATTAATCATCGGCTCGATCGTAAAAACCATGCCTTGTCTGAGCTTTTTTCCTGTGCCCCGCTTGCCGTAATGCAAAATTTCCGGTTCAGTGTGAAAGACTCGGTGAATCCCGTGTCCTGCAAAATTTCGCACTACCGAAAAACCTTGTGCTTCAGCATATTCTTGAATCGCTGCACCGATGTCGCCGGTACGAGCACCCGGTTTGACTTCCGCAATTCCTCTTCTTAAACATTCCTCGGTTACTTCAACTAACTTTTTCGCTACAGGGGAAGGTTTGCCCACAAAAAAAGTTTTGGAAGTATCGCCATGATAACCCTCAACTAAAGGTGTTACATCAATATTAATAATGTCACCTTCTTTAAGAATTTGTTTCGCATTGGGGATGCCGTGACAAACTACTTCATTGACGCTAGCACACAGAGATTTTGGAAATCCTTTATAGCCTAGCGGAGCGCTTTTTGCTCCGTGTGCCAAAGTCCAACGTTCGGCTTCATCGTTAATTTCTAGAGTGCTTACTCCCGGTTTAACCATCGGTTCGAGATGTAGCAGAAGTTCGGCCGCTAAACGGCCTGCTTGGCGCATTTTTTCGATTTCTCTACTGGATAAAAGCACTAAACGTTCGGTTGCCATAGTTTTTTTTGTTTCCTTTTTTGTGTAGTCAATTAAGAGTTTATTTAACTCAATTTGAGAATAGAGTTGAATTGCTGTTTAATAAACTTGTAAGGTGCATCAGTCAGCAAATCTTTCTAAAAATGAGCCAGTATTATTACTGACGAACCCTACTAGCAGTGATAGATTTGAACCAGTGTTCACAACGATCGCCCAAAGCTTCCAAAGAATATTCTACCTCTACTTGTCGCCGGCAAGCGCTGCGGTCAATTTGTTCTAAGCGGGCGATCGCACCTACCAAGCCATTTACGCTATCAGGAGCCACTAAAAAGCCCGTCAGCCCGTCTCGAACAATTTCCGCCGGCCCCCCGCGCTCGTAAGCAATCACAGGCACACCGCACGCTAAAGCCTCGATCGCGACATTTCCGAAAGCTTCCACCCAGCGCGGTGTCATCAACAATGCTCGGCACTGACGGACTTGCTCTTGCATTTGAGTTGTTGTCAGAAACCCTAAATATTCTACCGGAGCATCCGGGTAATCTGCACAAATTTTTTGCCAATAATCCTCATCTTGCATTTTGCCCATAATTTTCAGGGGAATGCCTGTAATTTTCGCTGATGCTACTGCATCTTCTAAGCCTTTTTCCGGGGCGATGCGACCTAGCCAAGCTAATTTAGACTGCGGTTGGTTGCAAAATTCGTACAGGGATAAATCTATGCCATTTCCCAACAACTGACATTGATCGGCAAAGGCGAATGTTTTGGCTTGAGAAGCGGTGTGAACTCCGATCGTACCAGGAAACTGGACGGCGGTTTGTCCGGCGATGCGATCGAGGGCGGCGGAAAGGGAGCCCATGCTGATCAAATGTGCGATCGGAGTCCTAAAAAATGGTGTCAAATAAAATGGCAGCCAATCGTAGGCAAAATTAACAATCACATCCCATTCAGCCTGAACTTGCCGAGCATATTCCCACATATTCGCCAGCACAGAATCGGCGGGCATCACAATAGGATCATTGTAATCTTGTGTTTGGGCGGTTACTTGCAAATCACCCGTTATTTCGATTACTGGAATTGATTCTAAAATTGAACCTATCGGTGCTACAACTGCTATTTTATGACCGCGCCTCTGTAATTCTTTAGCGATGTTAAGGACTGTAAGTTCGACTCCGCCACCCAACCCCGAACCGAGTTTACCGACCGAAGTTGACAGGAACAATAGTTTTAAAGTGTCATTAGTCATTAGTCATTAGTCATTAATCAGCATTCACTAATTTTAACATAATCTAAATTATCAATTTCCCATTTCACATCTCAAGTTCAAATTATTTGAAAATTGCTACATTTATTAATCCATCCCAGAACGCGGACGGATGCGATTCAACTGATTGATTGCCCAGCGAGCAGTTTCCTGAACTTCTGGATCTGGATCGTCCGTCGCACGGTGCAACAAGTAACTGATTTGATTCACCAATTCGTAAATCCGCGTCAAGTCGCGAATTGCATTTTTACGCACTTCGGGATTTTCATTTTGCAGCGAAATTGACCACGCATTATTCATGGGTTTGAGGGTGCGAATGCCAATTTCCGAGAGACTTGCCAAAATTAAACTGTACTGCTTGGAGTCGGAATTTGCTAGCAAATCGAGCAACGGCTCAACTGCTCTGGAATCTCCCCGCTGTCCTAGTTCCCAAATTGCTTTGCCTCTCTTTGCCGGATTTAGCTGCTGCAAATCTTCAATCAGTGCTTCAATAATATCGACTTTAGGTCTACCATCCGTTTCGGGAAGGGCAATACCTTTCTTATTAGCTAGGGAATCGGTTTGATTAGTTGTTTCGGGAATGTTGAAACCTGTGTTACTGTATCCGTTGCTGTGAGTTTCCAAGGGCGAGGTGTCGGAATTAATTCGATCGCCCTCGACTGCTGCATCCTGGGATTCTGGTGCCCCGGATTCCATATTTAACGGAAAAGGTTGATCGCTGTTCTCGATACTGTTGTCTTTTGGTACATCCAAAGGGTAGGGCAAGGCTGACAGCGGTTTGGATAGCCCAAAAGAAGCCTTGTGCTGTGTAATTGCGTGCGAGTTTGTAGGAGAATCGGGATTATTACTAAATTGAGAGTTTCTTGGGTTGTGGCGCTCAAATCTTCCCCGTCTTCGTTTAGAATAATTTGACTCGTCACTACTAACTAATTTGAGCATGATAAATACTGCCGCTGCCGTGACGACAACTGCTGCCAAACCCAACATTAAGAACCCCCGCTGACGAGACAAAATGACGATCAAATTGGATACCGATTTCGGGATCTTAGAATTAGATTTGGACGTTTTGGAAGGCTGAGATTTGTTTTTATCGGGCGCTGGAGACGGTTTTGGAGGCTTGGAATCCTGGCGATCGTCTGGGGGAGAGTTCGCCTGAGCAATTTCTTGGGAAACAGCACGCGCAGAGGCATTGAGTACCTGTTGCCCTCCGTCGGCACTTGGACTGAACGCAGCGCCCAGACAGGCAATGCAGGTGAACAAACATACAGAGGAGCGGTAATGCGCCATAAGACTCAATCCGGGTTTTGAGAGGCAACGCCGCATGACGAGCTTTAGTTTAACCTTGAGTTAGCTCGATCCTAGCTGCTATGGGCTTAACTAACTCACAAATACCACCAGACTAGCGAAAAACCCTGGTTTGAGAGGGCACCGAGCCAGATATTATAAGCACAATTGTGTCATTGAGGTGCAACTCCTTTAAATAATTAGTTTAATTAGTTTAAAACGAACAACTACATTGGCGGCCGCGACTTTAGCAGCGGCATCCCGAAAGTTGATTGCAGCTAATCTCACCTACGTCCAGTGTGCAATGCAGGCCCCGCAGCCCAGCACTGCGGGGGCGTTAGCAGACGATTGTGGCTAGCCGTCGATTTCTCACCAATAGCGTGACATGACCAAGAGTTTAACAAGCTTCCGAGCCTGCGGGTCGATCGTTTTTGTGTGAATTTGGGCTCAAGTGGGACAGGGGGATTGGCACTGGTAACGAGAAAGCCAGTTTTTTCGTTAATTCTTCGCTGCTAAACTGCATATTTTCCGTACATTCCAGGACACACTCTCGACGCTCACAAACCAGTTTTATTTACCAAAAATGCTGTAAGAAAGAGAGCGCTGATTTGACCGATGTTAATTTGCAGGGGGCAATTATCCCGGATAGAAGTGTTTGGGCGATCGACTAAGATAACCGTTAGGAAATATTAGACCTCTTGCGAAAGTGCGCTCGTTCTAGGTAAAATAAAAGAAAAAATTAGCTCCCATAATATGAAG
>NZ_JAUBPI010000140.1:0-11666 GCF_036700645.1 Microcoleus sp. S36b_A4
GTCTGACTACTTTTTCTTTGAAGCATCTTCTCAAATCCCCTTGACAACTGCCATCCAAGCTTAACTTGTTACGAATGAGCCTGTATGGCTATTATCAACAGGATTCCAGAAGAGGTCTCTTGCGAAAAATTGGTCAGAGCCTCGCTGGGGAAAATCCAGATTATTTGCCCTCATTCTATCACGACCTACTCGAAAAATACCTAAGCCCAACACAATTACTTACTCTTCAGATGTTCGCGCGTGTTGTTGCAGACTCAGAAAGAAGTCAGAATAGAACCATTAGCTGTTAAAGAGCAATTGCCGATCTTACAAAGTAGTCGCCGCCGTCACATACAAAGATTTTTACAGATTCCAGGACTTAGCATACTTGTGCTGTGGTTTCCAATTGTCTGCATAGGTAATAGCCCGTCACCTAAAAGTCGGGTGTCAATTAGTAATTGCATTGGGATAGAACTCAATGGAAAGATTATAATGTCTTAATAGTAAGTGCCATAGTTCAAAAAAGGGTATTTCCTGTATTCTGGACGCTGTGAGATAAACATGGGGTTTCTAATACAAGTCGAACAGAAACAAGTGTTATCTCCAGTTATTCGCTTGTTAAAAAGAGATAAATTAGTAATTGTTGGCGCTAGGTAATTTCAGTAACTGCTCACGGCAACAGAGTTGCGGTTAGTAGTTACGACTTTGGCCGCTTACAAATGAGCCTCTTGCTAATCGAACATTTGAAAATCTTGATGAATTAGAAAAGGTTTTATTTAATCGCTGCCAACAATTACCCCAACAACAAGATTTAATTCGGGGTTTAACAAACTTTCACTGGTGGCCTCAAGTTCCAGTTGCTACTTAATTATGGGTAAGTACCCGGACATGATATAAGATTGAGCCTCCAATTTATAATTTTAGTTACTGGGCTGAAAGATATTGTCTGGTCCGCACCTGGGCAATCTCACTCAGTTGGTGGTGGGCACGAGTCAGAGGAGCCTGTGTTTCCCAGTTGCGATCGCCCTCGTCGAGCTCACGTTAACTATGAGTAAAAGCGTTTATCTCAAAAAAAAATAGGCTAGCTATATTTCACAGCGCCTATCTCAATCAAAATTTTAATGGTTCCCCGCAACGCCGTCTTACCTCAGCTTTTGACCTGGTATTTTACCAGGTGGGTACCGTTGGCTCGGACTTAAAGTTTCTGGGTACAAGCCCAGTTTACTGCTGTCCAAACATCTTGATTCCCGAGAGTTAAGAGTTATAGATCAAAAAAACATTATTGGCAGTCACCAACGTCGCAGTAGAACCTTTATTTAATATATACCAACTAACCCGATTTTGGCAAGCTTCGAGCAATTTAACTTGCATACCAGATAGATTCAACGGTTTGAGCCAGATCCTTTGCTGACGATCGCCCCTGAGCCACCAAGTCCGCGTCGAGCACAACTGTAACGTGACCGAGTTTGCGACCGGGACGCGATACTTTCTTACCATACCAATGGACAAAAGCACCACTAATTTGTGCCAGTTGTTTTCTTTTTGCTAAATAATCGGACTCAGCCGACTCGTAACCTAGCAAATTTACCATGACAGCGCCTGCACATTTTAAATCGGAATTCCCTAAAGGCAGTTGACAAACTGCGCGCAAATGCTGTTCAAATTGTGAAGTTTCGCAAGCATCGATCGTAAAATGTCCCGAATTGTGGGTGCGGGGTGCAATTTCATTGACTAACAGCTTATTGTCGGCGGTTAAAAATAATTCAATGCCGAATATGCCGACAGCTTGCAAACTGTTGAGGAGAGTGCGGGCGATCGCACAAGCTTCATTTTTCACATCTAAACTAATATCAGCGGGCGCAATCACCACATGACAAACCTGATTTTGCTGCTGAGTTTCTACGATCGGATAAATCGCAATTTCGCCAGTTGCCGATCGAGCCGCAATCACAGCCAATTCGCGATCAAACGGCACAAACTCTTCCACTAGCAAAGACTGACCTTGGAGTGTAGCACGAATTGACTCAAAACTCCCCCGATCCTTAACAATAAAAGTACCTTGGCCGTCATAACCGTGGCGGCGAACTTTGACCACAAAGGGAAAGTCGATCGATCCAGCACCCGAATCTCCTGCAATCTGCACGTTGTCAGAAACAGAAATTGCCCGAAAGTCGATCGCCACCGCCTTAAACAATTCCGGGGGCAAATCCGCACTGCAATCCCATTCCCAAAACCTCGGAGTTGGCAAACCCAAACCTTGTAAATAACAGCGCTGAAAGTACTTATCCAACAAAGGAGAAAGCGACGACAAACTCGGCTGAAATAACACACCTTGCTCTTCTAGCGATCGCAAACCATCCAAATCCACAAACTCATTTTCAAAAGTAATAACATCGCAGCCAGCAGCCAATTGAGCCGTAGCCAAAACATCATCAACAGCAGCCAAAACAGCATCAGCAGCAACAGAAACTGCCGGGTCAGTAGCATGGGGAGTTTGTACTACCAATTCAATACCGAGCGCCCTAGCAGCATCCCCCATCATCCAAGCTAGCTGGCCGCCGCCGACAACGCCCACCCGCTTAAATTTTGCAGACGAACTCGCAGCGGTTTGATTTGATTTCATGTGAGTAAAATTCCCAGAGTCAACCTGCCTATCTTATCGCTATTTGCCCCCGGATGAATTACAGTAATTGAAGAGTTAAAAGCCAAAAAATAGTTTGAATTGCAGAATTAAATCGAGGGAGAACCTAGAAAAATTGGACGGCTAAAGTCTTTAATTATTGCACGCTCCCAGCCATTGAGAAACAGGCGTCGAACCCCACTCCTCCAGAAAAGTGCCACATCTAGCAATTCCCTAGCGCCAAGCATGGCATAATTAACAGCACTGCAAAAAGCAGATAGACAGATGCCAACACTGAAAATCAGACATTCAGGGAACACAATTTATAGGTGAGGATACTGTGAAAGTTTTAGTTGTGGGAAACGGAGGTCGCGAGCACGCGATCGCAAAAAAACTGCTAGAATCTACGCGGATTAAACAAGTATTCTGCGTACCGGGCAACGGCGGCACAGCTACCACCCCAGGCTGTCAAAATCTGTCGCTCAACATCGACGACTTCCAAGGCATCGAACGCTTTGTGATGGTCAACAACATCGGATTAGTCATCGTTGGCCCAGAATTGCCCCTATCGCTAGGCATCGCCGACTATTTCCAACAGCGAAAAATGATGATTTTCGGCCCCACCAAAGCCGGCGCCCAAATTGAATCCAGCAAATCCTGGGCCAAAGAATTGATGCTCGAAGCAGGCATCCCCACACCCAAAGCTGCCGTATTTACAGACGCAGAAGCAGCAAAAGCATACGTTCTGGAACAAGGAACCCCAATAGTCATCAAAGCAGACGGACTCGCATCAGGCAAAGGAGTCACCGTTGCCACCACCGTCAAAATGGCTCACAGCGCCATCAACACCATTTTCCGAGGCGAATTCGGCACCGACAACATCCGAGTCGTCGTCGAAGAATTTTTAACAGGTCAAGAAGTCTCGATTCTCGCCCTCACCGACGGCATCACAGTGGAACCGTTGCTGCCCGCCCAAGACCACAAAGCTATCGGCGAAGGCGACCAGGGAGCCAACACCGGCGGTATGGGAGCCTACGCCCCAGCGCCCATTGTCACCCCGGAACTCATGGAAAGGATTCAAGAAGAAATTCTCGAACCCACGCTGGCAGCACTGCAAAAACGCAAAATCGACTATCGTGGTGTACTCTACGCCGGTTTAATGATTACCCCCGACGGAGAACCCAAAGTCTTAGAATTCAACTGCCGTTTCGGAGATCCCGAAACTCAAGCGGTTTTGTCACTGCTGGAAACTCCTTTAGAAGATTTGGTGCTGGCCTGCTGTCAGCAGCGTCTCGGTGAATATTCTATTCGCTGGAAGTCGGGGGCCTCTGTTTGCGTAGTTTTGGCTTCTGGGGGCTATCCTGGAAGTTATCAAAAAGGCAAAGTTATTACAGGTATCGAGGAAGCTGAAGCCAAGGGAGCAGAAGTGTTTCACGCCGGCACCCAGTTGAAGCAGCAGCAGTTGGTGAGCGACGGTGGCCGGGTTTTGGGCGTCACCGCGACGGGAGAAACTTTGGAACAAGCTATTTCCAAAGCTTATGCAGCAGTTGATTGCATCCAATTTGAAGGCGTCTACTGCCGCCGGGACATCGGCCGCCGAGCTCTGGGCGATAAAAATTAGGAATTGCGACATCGGCCGCCATCCGAAAGCCAAGCAATCTCAATGTAGAAATGTAACAATGAAGTTTGGTATCTATGCGGTGGCGGTAGCGGACAAGTCGCAGCAGAAAATTCGATCGGAGCCAACTGAATTGATCTTGCTATTAATATTGAACTGGTGAACTGGTGAAATGCTGGCCATACTAAACAAAATCGGAGAAATTATTGCCCGCTGGTGGTCGGATTTTACCCTCCAGACCCGTCTGATGGCGGCTGCTACCCTCGTAGTGTCGTTAATTATGAGCGGCCTGACATTCTGGGCGGTGAATACTATCCAGCAAGACGCCCGACTTAACGATACTCGTTACGGCCGAGACCTGGGCCTGCTGTTGGCGGCCAATGTGGCGCCGCTGATTGCCAAAAACGATCGCTCCGAAGTCGCCCGCTTTTCCCGCCAATTTTACAGCAGCACCTCCAGCGTCCGCTATATGCTTTACGCCGACGAAGCCGGGGATATTTTCCTGGGGATACCCTTTTCGGAATCCGAGGTGGAGACTTCCCTGACGCTGCGCCGCCAGATCAAACTTCCCGATAATTTTCTCGCCGATATTGAGGCGAGAAATTTAACTTCTTTGCCTTTGGTACGGCAGCATTTGACACCAGATGGAGAAGTTACCGATGTATTTGTGCCGTTAATTCATGAAGACAAATATTTGGGAGTTTTGGCGATCGGCATTAACCCTAATCCTGCAGCAGTTATCTCTTCAAACCTGACTAGGGATGTCACTTTAGCAGTATTTGTCACTATTTGGGTGATGGTAATTTTGGGAGCTGTATTTAATGCCCTGACAATTACTCAGCCGATCAAACAATTAGTCTTCGGGGTCAAAAACATTGCCAGCGGGAATTTTAAGCAGCGAGTTGACCTCCCTTTGGGTGGAGAATTGGGCGAGTTGATTGGCAGTTTTAACGAGATGGCCCAGAAACTCGAAAGTTATGAAGAACAAAATATTGAAGAGCTGACAGCGGAAAAAGCTAAGTTAGAAACTTTGGTTTCAACGATTGCTGATGGGGCGCTGTTGCTGGACGCAAATTTGCAGGTGATTTTAGTTAATCCGACAGGGATGCGGATTTTTGGATGGGAAGGCAAAAATGCGCTCGGAGTAAATGTTCTGAACATTTTGCCTTCGGAAGTGCAGCAGGACTTGGCGAGACCTTTGCAGGAAATAGCTGCGGGCGATCGCGAAGGCGGCGAATTTCGCATCTCTCTGAGCGAACCAGTTAACCGTACAATTCGGATTGTTTTAACTACTGTCATTCTGCACAAAGCGCCCGGTGCCGAACCGCTGTGCAAAAGCTGCATCCGCCATGAGGAAGATACCTGTAACGAGCCACAACGCCCGGTAGCTGTAGAGTGTACTTTCTACGAGCAAACCTCCAAGTATCAAGGTTCCGGAAATTACCGAGAAAGTCTCAAAGGCATTGCAATGACAGTGCAGGACATTACTCGCGAAGTAGAACTCAATGAGGCTAAAAGCAATTTTATCAGCAATGTTTCTCACGAATTGAGAACACCTTTATTTAATATCAAATCTTTTATCGAGACTCTCCACGAGTACGGAGAAGACCTTCTAGAAAGCGAGCGCAGGGAATTCCTAGAAATTGCCAACCGAGAAACCGATCGATTAACTCGTTTAGTTAACGACGTGTTAGACTTGTCGCGACTGGAATCCTGCCGAGTTTATCACTTGGAAGCTGTTGATCTCCCGCAAGCTGTGGAGCAAACCCTGCGGACTTATCAGTTAAATGCTAAGGATAAAGGCATTGAATTAGAGCAAGAAGTAGACCCGTATTTGCCGCCTGCTTTAGGTCATTACGATTTGTTACTGCAAGTATTTGCAAATTTAGTAGGAAATGCCTTAAAATTTACTCAGTCCGGCGGCAAGGTGGCCATTCGAGCATATTTGCTAGAGCCGGAGACGCCCACCCACAAAGACGGTCAATCCGTCCACCACAACTTGTCACCGGATGCTCAACATTGTCCGGTAGTGCGGATCGAAATTTCTGATACTGGAATAGGGATAGATCCTGAAGACCAACAAGCAATCTTCGATCGCTTTTTCCGGGTAGAAAACCGAGTACACACTTTAGAAGGAACGGGATTAGGTCTTTCTATTGTCAGAAACATTATTGACAAGCACCACACTAAAATTAATTTAGTTAGCGAAGTTAATGTGGGTACGACTTTCTGGTTCGACTTGGCAGTTTATCAGCCGAAAAAAACAGTAGAGATGGAAAATTCTTGGCCAGTGGAAGCAACGGTGGAGAGTGAAACAATTGCGAGTCATATTAAGTGATCCCACTTAATTAAACGTAAAATGCGATCGGTGTTAAAGCCCCGACTTCTTTAAGAAGTGGGGGAAATGCCTATTCTTTGTAAAGATTCTCCTCATAGGCCTGACCAAACGCTGACATCATCAGTGTGGATTATCATTAGCTGTCCTATCTAAGCTCAATTTTACCGATAAAACTACATACCAACACCAATAAGTACCAACCCCCAATAGTCCCCCCTCTGTCAAATTAGTCATTAGCATAAATGTTAATAAATACAAAGGCAAACCTGACTCTGGAAAACTTCCTTTAACTAGATACTTTATACCTCTAAATATATTATTCAAGAATGACCCAATAAACAACAAGAGTCCGGTCCAACCCAGCTCGCAAAGTATATCAAGAAAACCATTGTGAGAGTGGGGTGGCACAAAACCAGTTTTAGCTACTATAATTCCGTAAGCGGGATTTTCCGAGCCACGCCAAAACTGCCAAAATCCTTTCATTCCATAACCAAATATGGGATGATTTTGATTAATTCGATCAATAATTAAAGGCCAAAAATCGGTTCTACCGGTTAAAGTCATATCTTTTTTCAAACCATCCACAATAATAGCCTCTAAATTATTTAACACCAAAATACTTATACCTATACTACCGACCAAAAATAAGATAAAGCAGAGAAAAGCCCATTTTACAGGTAATCTTTTTAAGAGGGCTAAATAACTCCACAAACTGATTAAGACCACTGTTAAAATCCGACTAGCACCACTACAACCTTTTTGCAATCCTATTAAAGCTATTAAAATGATAAATAATGATAAATATCTATACTTAGGCTCCTTAAAAGCATATAAAATCCATAAAGAAGCTGTATTAGCCATTTGAAACGAAAAAGGGTTTTTATGACCTAAAACTCCTGTCCAGCAACCGTCCGGAGCTGCATTTGTTTTCACAACTGACCATAAAGCTAATAAACCAGTTAGCCATCTCAATAATCCATAAATTTCTGACCAGCTATACACTTTTCCTACATAAATAGAAACCAGTGTTACTCCCCAAATAGCAAAAATAGCCCTAAAAGTCATTTCAGGAGTTTGTGACCACAATCCCGATAAAGTCAGAATCAACAAAAACAAACCTAAAAAAATGTCTCCTGCTATCCATTTAATGCAGATATAAACTGTTTTTTGGGTAGTTTTAGTTAAGCGGGGAAATATCATTAATATCATAGCCCCATAAATAGCAATTTGACCAATCATCGTTGGGGGTGTAGTTTCTAAGTTGTAGAAAACGTTAGGATGGAGTTTGGTAAAGGGCATGGTCATGATACCCGATCCACCTGTTATGGTAAAAAAAAGTATCCCCACAAAAATCTTTTCTAATGTGGCACCCAATTTGGGATGGCGTGCGGCTAAAATATAAATAGTCACAAAAACGATAAGCGTTAAACACAATAGCATCAACGCAAACATCGGCACCCTTAAAATATCTCTCATGGCTTTACCTCTATCATAAATTTGTTACTACCTATGAAATGGCTTACTCTCCCTGCTGTACAACTGCCACTGCTGGCGCTGGTACTCACTTTCTCCTATCCTCAAACCAACCTCGCTCAGTCGCCCGCCCCCGCAACAAGTATTAATACTGACTACTATCTAGGTGGTGGAGACAATATTAGAATTGATATCTACGATCTGCCCCAGCTTAGTGGGGAGTATCAAATTCCCGCTGGGGGAGCTATTCAAATCCCCATTATTGGTAGTATTGCGCTTCAAGGATTAACTTTAGAACAGGCAGCCCAAGTTATCAGTAGAGCTTATGGGCAGGTCGTAAAAAGACCTTTAGTTACAATCAGTTTACAAGCTGCCCGCCCGCTTAATATTTGGTTATCGGGTGAAATAAGTCGTCCCGGCTCCTACTTATTGCCCCTAGCTAATGGAGGCGGAAACAGACCATCAGTTCAGTTTCCCACGCTTCCTCAAGCTTTAGAAAAAGCTGGGGGTATTCGAGCTAGCGCTGATATTCGACGAATAATTGTGCGGCGTCGGCTTACGACTAACAAAGAAATAACTATCACTTATAATCTGTGGGATTATTTACAAAGTGGTCAGACCAGCCAAGATATCACCTTGCGAGATGGAGATCAAATCTTGGTTCCCCCTCAAGAAACAATTAATTTAGCAGAAACAAATCAACTTAGTGAATCTAATTTTTCTATACCAGCAGAGCAACCCCGTACTGTTTCAGTATTCGGAGAGGTGAAGCGTCCCGGTAGATATGTAGCGATTGGTGGTGATACCCAAAATGGTGAAAGAACTAACGGACAGCCGACCATTATTCGTGCTCTACAACTAGCTGGTGGAATCACATCAATCGCCGATATTCGCCAAATCCAACTCCAACGTTATACTAGAGGTGGCAAACAACAAATTAGAACTATTAACCTCTGGCAATATTTGCAAGAACAAGATACCTCTCAAGATACTATATTACAAGAAGGGGATATCATCTTTGTCCCAACAGCGACAGCGATCGATCCGGGAGAGGTTTCTGTTCTAGCTAATGCTAGCTTTGCTCCGGGGACTGTGCAAGTGAGTGTGATCGGAGAAGTCAATACTCCGGGTGGACTCAAATTACCTCCTAATACTACCTTAAATCAAGCAATTATGAGTGCGGGGGGGTTCAGACAAAGTCGCGCTAACTCTAGATATGTGGAACTGATCAGGCTGAATCCTAATGGCACTATATCCCGATCGCAAGTAGCAATTAATTTGAATCAAGGAATCGACGCTCAAAGCAACCCCCTGATTCAAGATAATGACATAATTATAGTGGCACGTTCGAGGACTGCTATCTTGGTGGACAACATTAACACTGTTCTATCACCAGTTAATAATATTATTGGTGGAATTCTAGTTCCCACCCGATTCATAGAGCTACTCAGACTATTAGGAAATTAGGAATTAAATAATAACATTTTTGCTATGGAAAAAAAACTGTTGTCTTCCCTAAAGAATGACCTTAATGGTCAATATTTGTCGGTTCCCTCCGCTAATTACCTAGCTAGTACCCCAGCAGAGGATGACCAAGTTCTTGATATGAATTGGGTACTAGCTGTCGTCAAACGTCGCCTTCTAGTGATGGGCATAGTAGCTGCCAGCATAGCTACTTTAAGCGGTAGTTTCGTGCTTAGGGCTGCCAAAAAATCTATTACTGAGTATGAAGGAAAATTTACAGTTTTAGCAGAACCCATTACGGCTGACTATCGGCTATCAAAGCTCTTGGTCCAAGCTCAAAACAACAGTTTAGGCATCACAGACTTGAACAAAATTAAATCATCAGCGGAAGAAGGCTCTTCGGTGGATTATCAAAGTTTATCGCGGGTTTTAAAAAGCCCAGAAGTGTTACTACCATTAGTTAATAAGTTGCAAACAAGATATCCAAACTTTGACTATAAAAATTTCAATAACCGCTTGATTATCCAACGCGTTACTTTCTTACGAGATGGGAAGCAGGGTGGTACTAAACTCCTAGATATTAGCTACCGCGATCGAGACCCCAAGCGCATCCAATATGTGCTGGATGAAACCGCCAAATATTACCTAGAATATATGGATCAAGAGCGTTTAAAAGTTAGCAAACAAAGTATTGATTTTATCGATCAACAAATGCCGCAACTCCAGCAGAAAGTAGATAAATTGCAACAAGAATTACAAATGTTAAGGGTTCAGTATAACTTTAACCAACCAGAACTACGCAGCCGCAGTCTATCAGATCAGCTAGATATTTTAACTAATCGTCGCCTAGAAGTGCAAGCACAACTGGCAGAAAGTAGGCTTCAATATGAAAGCTACAAAAAAAGATCGTTAACTGGCGATAATCGTTGGATTGTTGATATTAGCCCCAAATCTTATGAAAATTTAATTAGCAAAGTAAATGAAATAGACTCACAATTAGCTTTAAGCTCTACTCAATTTTATGAAAATAGCCTTCCCATTCAATCTTTGCGGGAAAAGCAGCAAAGTTTGCGTGATTTAATGAAAAAAGAAGCTGATGCTGTCCTCTTGCAGATGCAGTCACAACTAAAACAGTTGGAAGCTCGCGAGCGGTTGATAACTAATAGCCAAAATTTACTGCAAGCAAAAATCACTCAAATGCCCACAGCTCAACACCGCTATGATGACATACAATTAAAACTCGAACTAGCTAAAGATACTCTCAAACTCTTCCTCGAAAAACAAAAAACTTTACAACTAGATGCTGGTCAAATTGATGGCTCTTGGCAAATTATATCTAAACCAGAGTTAGTCACAAACGAAAATGGTGATCTCAACCCAGTAACAGAAAAACCAACCCGCCGTCACCTAGCAATCGCGATCGTTATTAGCACTTTACTAGGCATTGCTATAGGTTTCCTAGTAGAAGTTTTAAATACTGTTTTCCATACTCCAGAAGAAATTAAATCAGCAACTAAACGCCCTCTGTTGGGAGTCATTCCGATCGCCAAAGCGATGAAAATTAAATCTCGTAGAGGTGAAAGGAAAGGGTTCCCGCTCAATTCACTAGCGTAAGTTCAAATACTAACAGTGAAAGTTTAAAACGAATAATAGTTTCAAATTCCAAAGATTTTCCTGTGGTAGAGGCATTTCACTACTTATACACAAATATTCAATTATTAAATGCGGAACACCCAATTAGTTCTTTAACCATCACTTCGACTCTTAAGGGTGAGGGTAAGTCCACTGTAGCAGTTTATTTAGCTAAAACTGCTTCTGCTGTTGGTAAACGAGTATTATTAGTGGATGCTAATATGCGTGTGCCTCAACTGCACACATACCTTGGTTTATCAAATATGAAAGGTTTAAGTAATGTTTTAAGTTCTGATTTAAGCTTAAATGAGGCTATTCAGCGATTACCCGACGATGACAATCTTTTTGTCCTCACTGCTGGTACTATTCCCCCCGATCCAATTAAATTACTTTCTTCGAGAAAGATGCACTATTTAATGGAACAATTCTTAGCCTTATTTGATTTAGTAATTTACGATACACCACCTTTAATCTGAAGTTCCCCCAGTAGGGGGAATGTTCAAATCTCACAAACCCTTGCACTACAAGGAACGATCGCCTTT
>NZ_JAUBPI010000141.1:0-11247 GCF_036700645.1 Microcoleus sp. S36b_A4
AAGTTTCCCACGATCCCAGACCCATGCAAATACTACCCTTGACAATTTCCCTTTTTCCTTAACTTGTCACCAATGTAGTCCGAGAGGTAAATACCCAAGCCGGTTGTTCATAAGGCCATGCTTGGGGACGATCGGCACCTTCATCCATCTGATGGGTCAGAATCCATTCATAAGTAGTTGCTCCCATTGCTACTGCCCCTACTTCGCGGATGAAATTAGGATAGCTGTCTCCCGCCTCGCCGAACTGAAACAACCAATCGAGAGAGTTGTGTGAATCAGCAATAAAACCATCTAAGCTGGCGGAGGTGTAATATTGAGTTTTCATTAAAAATAACCTCTAAAATGCCTTTACGGATTAAAAGACAAAACGCATTCTATTGTAGAGCGTTCAAGCGTGCCTTGTCTATAATTTAAAAAAGTGAAAGATAGCGATCGCACTCTTCACCTTATTTGGTGAGGAGATGAACGAGTGACGAGGTGCGATCGTCACCCTAATGGCTAGCAGCTTGGTGTATTGGTGGCGATCGAGCTTATGGAGCAAATCAGGGCGATGTTTCCCCCAGACTAAGCTGTTGTGCATCTAATTTGACAGTCAATTTTTCTACAATTATTGTGGAACGGGCATCCTTCCCGTCTCTGGATTCAATTTAAATGCGTAGCAGCTTATCTCTCAAAAATCCCCGCTTTCGAGCAATGGCAACAATAAATTTTACAAGCACGTCGGTTGCTTTAACGAGACTTAGATAATTGATAATTGGCGTTGCTGATTCACGGGATGAATCACCTTTGAGCGGCAGTTACAAAACTTACCCTCAAGCGGGTTTATAGCAATTGAGAAATCTTGAATTCATACCTCTATTCAGGAACGCCTGGGGGTAAGTTCAGATTACACATTACCAATTAAAAATTGATTTAGGAAAAAAGCGAGCGCCCCACTGCCAATCGGCACAGTGAGATTGTCAATTCCCAGCTTGGAAACCGACTCCAAAGTAGCAGCAACTAAAGCTACGACAGCCGACACAGCCCAAGTTTGCCAAATATTGCCTTGAACCGCCAGCAAAATCAAACTACTAATAGCAAAACTCACCAAATACATAGTTGCAGAACCTTCCCAACTCTTCTGAATTCCCCAAACTCGATAAATATGTTTGCCGTATTTCTGCCCGATGACAGCAGCCAATCCGTCGCCCCAAGTCATGACTAAAATGCCCAAAGCAGCGTATTCCTGACGTTGCAGCGGCCAAAACCAAGCCACGAGAACGCTGATACTAACAGCATAGAAAAAAGTCCCCCAACTCTTGCGGTTGATACTGTTAAGACTCGGCAAAATCGGAACTTGGTAAGAAATTAGGGCGATCGCGCCTGCTAAAACCCCCGCCGAAATCCCCACCCAACCGGGTATTTCCAGCCACCACGCTAGCAAAATCACATTTCCAGTACCGATGTGAACAACCTTCCGCGATACCTCAGCATCGACAGAAGTAAAGCGATTTAACCCCTCAGCTACCAATAAAATCAAGCCCAGCCAGACTCCCACGAGGGAAATTTGCAGCCACACAGTCGGAATTTCAGAAAATATAGACACGATATTTAGGAAAAACTTAGATCGGGCACTGTTTACTACTTTAGTGGAAAGCGCGATCAATGTTAGAACCCCGCAGCCTTAAAGTGCTGCGGGGAGCCGGCTGTTATGTTTTTTGAGGTTGGTCTACTTAAAACCTGTGCTATGCTATAAGCAAGTCTAGGAAAAAAGCTATGACTATTTTAGTAGAAGAACTTTTGAATACCTTTGAGCGATTAACAGACTCAGAGCGGTTAGATTTGGTATTGGAAATTTTGAAACGGACTGTTTATTTAGACTTTCCGCCCCTATCTGATGACGATTTAGTTCTAAATGCCGAGGGACTTTTCCTAGAGCTAGATGAGGAAGAATCCGTATATGAATAGTCCAGAGGGTGGTGAAATCTGGTTAGTCGATCTCGGTTATACTGCGAAAGTCAGACCATGTTTGGTCGTGAGTATTCCTGCTCTAAATCAAGACCGGGCCTTAGCCACTCTAGTGCCACATACAACAAGTCTACGCGGTTCAAGATTTGAGGTGAAAGTCAAAAATAAGTTCCTCCGAGAAGGAGTATTTGACGTACAAAATATGATTACAATTCCTCATGCAAAGCTTCTACGCAAATTGGGAATTCTGACATCCGAGAAAATGCTCGAAGTAGAAAAGGTAATACTTTTGTGGTTGGGATTTAAAGAGGAAAATGCTGAGGAAGAGGAGGAGTAAACCGAACCATTGAAGTTTTGAAATTATCCGAGAAGCTGATTACTATGCAGTATGTCTTAATTATTCATGAAGTAGAAAATTATGAAGCTTGGAAACAGGTATTCGATCGGGCTGAAAGCATCCGAAAAGAAGCTGGCGAGCGCTCCTATCAGGTCTTGAAGTATGACAATGAACCCAACAAAATCGTTCATTTCTCCGCGTGGACATCAACAACAGATGCCAGAGCGTTCTTTGAGTCGCCTGCACTGGTTAAAATTAGAGAGGAAGCGGGAGTTAAAGCTCCTGAATTTATTTATCTAGACCAATTAGAGTCAGGAGTCTTGTGAAAGACATATTTGTATAATGTAAGTTGTTCAAACTAGGTGGTGAAGTTTTGAGTATGTACGACGGTAGCTACTACCAGCTAATGGCCGAGTACAATTGCTGGATGAACCAAAATATATATTCTGTCTGCTCGGCAATTCCTGATGAACAGCGCAAACAGGATATGGGTGCTTTTTTCAAATCGATTCATGGCACTCTGAATCACTTACTGTATAGTGACAAAGCATGGATGGGGCGTTTCACTCTTAACCCATTTTCGGGTACCGTTATCGGGCAAGAACTGTATGCTGAATTTGAGGTTTTGAGAGCCGAACGGGAGACAATGGATCGGCAAATTATAGAATGGTCTAGACACCTTAATTCTGACTGGTTGAGTCAACCCTTTGAGTACACAAGCAATGTAGATAATAAATGCCGCGTGCTACCGACGTGGGTTTTGGTGACACATATGTTCAATCATCAAACTCACCATAGAGGGCAAATTACCACACTACTCAAACAACTTGGCTACGACCCAGGCATTACAGATATTCCGTGGCTACCCGCTATATCAATCGGATAATTTCTGGTTGTAAAGCGACACGCCAGAAGACTCGGCGGTTAAAACCTCGTCTAAACTTGCCTCTGATCCCACCAGAGGGGACTGACGAAAATCAAGAATTGATATCAATTCCGGTTGCACTCAGACCTGATTGTTGACCGAAAGCATCCAGGATACAAGCCCCCGGATTCATCCGTCCAGAAATAAAAAACGTGTATCCGATAAACAAACCCCCGAATTTATCCGTGGGGTCAAGGCTTCAATCTAAAATCTAAAATCTAAAATCTAACATCTAAAATCGATTGACTGTTGGCTGTTGGCTGTTGACTAAAATTATGCTTTCGGGACAACTGACTGTTTCGACATTTGAACAATACTGATGCAACCGGAAACGATATGAAAGGGGCGATCGAGCCATAAAAATAGCAGGAGAAACTGGCACTCCTGCTAAACCACTACTATTTTGGCGAATTCGCGCCTTGTTACACCGGCACTCCCAAGGGAATACCTTTGTTGTCCACCACAGCGACGGCTTGTCGCAAGGCTGCGGTACGATCGTTCAGGAAATGCTCTGGCGCGATCAGATCCAACAATCCCAACTTCTGCAAGCGCTGCTGAATTTTCGTGCTCGCACCGACAATGTAAACCTGCAAACCCTTATCACAGGCATCGCGGATCGCATTTTCGATCGCCAGCGAAGCCGTCACCCCCAGCATCGGCACAGCACTCAAATCCATCACCAAAGCATCCGCATCCTTCATAGCATTGTGTTCGCGGGAAATCGCCTTCGACAACCCAAAAATCATCGGGCCGCTCAAGCAGAACAGCAACACGCGCCCCTTACCCTGATCCAAGAGTTGCTTCTCCTCCTGACTGAGGAGAACCTCATCATCCGTATCGGAAATTAGCTTCACTCCTGCAGACTGCAAACTACTCAACCGTTCGATAGTCAGGATATTGGCAATAAAGACGCCCACACCCACCGCCACAATCAGATCCACAAACACAGTCAAAAACAGCACCCCGTACATGATCAGGGAACCCTTAACAGATACTTTGTGCGATCTTTTCAGGAAACTCCAGTCAAGGATATCAATCCCCACCTTCAGCGCAATCCCCGCCAACACCGCCATCGGAATCGGTTCAGTTAACTTCGCCGCCCCCAAAACCACCACCAGCAACACCAACGCCCGAGTTAAACCCGACAACGCCGAAGTCGCGCCTGTTTGGATATTGACCACAGTTCCCATCGTTGCCCCGGCGCCCGGTAAGCCACCGCAGATCCCCGACACGATATTGCCAATTCCTTGACCGATCAACTCCTTATCGGACTTGTGCTCGGTCCGCGTCAGACTGTCCGCCACCACCGCTGTCAGCAAGGTATCGATACAGCCCAGCATCCCCAGCATCACCGCATCCACAAACATCACCGTGATTTGACCGGGGGAAAAAGTCGGCAATTGCAAGGGGGGCAGTCCCACCGGAATTGACCCAATCCGGCGAATATCGGTGCCCTGAAACACAGTCATGGAAATTACCGTGCCGACAATCAGCGCTATCAATTGCGGGGGCACAAT
This sequence comes from Microcoleus sp. S36b_A4, assembly GCF_036700645.1. Taxonomy (NCBI): domain Bacteria; kingdom Bacillati; phylum Cyanobacteriota; class Cyanophyceae; order Oscillatoriales; family Microcoleaceae; genus Microcoleus; species Microcoleus sp. S36b_A4. Next base: position 4,727 of record NZ_JAUBPI010000141.1, read on the forward strand.
TTTCTTCAGCTTTTTGGGCATCAGGAAAATAATTGCCACCGTCAAGGCACCGAGAATTGCTTCCGGCGGATTTACGTTGGCCAGCAACTGCGGAATTGCCATAAAAGTGCCCAAAACACCGCCCTTGGGAGGGGCTTGACCCAGAAACGGTGCAATTTGCAGAATGATCAAAATCACGCCAATTCCCGACATAAAGCCGGAAATCACGCTGTAGGGCATCAGGGTGATGTATTTCCCTAGCTTGAAAATACCAAAGATGATTTGAAACAGCCCCGCCAGCATCACAACGGTAAATGCCATTGCTAGCCCTTGTTCGGGATTGCTGGCGGTAAGGGATGCGACGATCGCAGTCATCACCACAGTCATCGGCCCGGTGGGTTCAGAAATCAGTGTTGGGGTGCCACCAAACAGCGCCGCAAAGAAGCCAACGCAAATGGCACCGTACAGTCCCCCGATCGGCCCGACTCCCGAAGCGACCCCGAAGGCGAGGGCAAGGGGCAGCGAGACGATGGCAGCCGTGACACCGCCGAAGATGTCGCCCTTGAGATTATTAAAACGAATCTGATTAGTTATTGACATGAGTGGTGCATTAATAAACTAGACAGAATTTAACAATGCTGACTTTGATTCCTTAACCCCAGTGTCAGGGCAAAAGTTTTTCCTAATCCCCTGACAGATAGCACAAGCAGGGCAGACCCAAGGAAAGGTCTGTAGTCGTGCCCGATCGATGTCAAACTCGTAAATACTTAATTTTTCAGTATTTCTTAATTTCTTAATTTAATGTAAAACGTGTCATATCGAATTTTTATTTTTTGCAAACTCTCGGAACAATCCCCGGCAAGTTCTTGCTCTAGCATAATCTGATCAAATCTCAAGGCCAGACAAAACCCCGTACTCTAATTAAAATTAATATATTATCCGCGGCTGATAATGAATAATTATTATTGATGGTTATTTCATCAACTCTCGCACAAGCTCAAACGCCCTGGGACGAAACTCGACGGGCAGCAACGACAATCCCAAACCCGCCCACATTTTCGCCGCAGAAACCGACTTTCCAGCTCGCACCATCAGGCGTCCTTTTGCAGTTTCACCCACCTCAATCAGTCGCAAACCTAGCGCTAATTGAGTTTCTGCAATCCTTTTGAGCCTGACAGTTTCCAACTTCTCCGACTCAAACTCGTAGCCTGTTAAATAGCGCAATTTATCGCTTAAATACGGAATTGCCCGATCGACTCCTTGCTGTCCTGCGTGAAATCGATACTCCATCAACAGCTCCGGCAAGTAATAGCACTTTTTGCCCGCAATCGCAAGTCTCACCAACAAATCGTTATCTTCGCAATTTTGCAAATTCGGCCGCAGAAATCCTACTTCTTCCAGCGCGCGGCGGCGAAACAAAGTTGCCCCTATTTGCAAACTCTGTCTCAGAAACACTGCCGATAGCAAATCTTCAATAATTCCAGCCGACAACTCGGTGCGCCCCCACCGCTGCGAATTGAGTTTCGTCTGGTTTGCATCAATATAATTGTTAATGTCAATCACCCAGTGATCTGTACTGACAAAATCGATGCTGGGATCTTTATCTAAAATAGCAGATGTCCGCTCTAAAAATTGCGCGCTCAGGCGATCGTCATCGTCAAACTTGATAAAATATTTGCCCCTTGCTGCCGCAAAGCCCGATCGCATATTATTACTCTTGCCGATATTCTGCGGGTGGCGAATGTAACGAATCCCGCGATCGACAAATTCCGACATCAACAAAGGAGTGCTGTCAGTAGAACCGTCATCACAGATAATTAATTCAAAATCTGTATAAGTTTGAGCTAGCACGCTGGCGATCGCACAAGCCAGCAGATGCACTCGATTGTAAGTAGGAATGCAAACGCTAATTTTCGGCACTACGACTATTTTCAATTTTAGATTGTGGAAAAAATTCGCACTTCAGTCCAGGGAAATAAACCACCAATGCCCAATGCCCAATGCCCTATGTATTTTAATTTAAACGAGCCGTACATTCGAGAATTAACTTTTGATTCACCAAAGCAAAAGGTTGAATTTCCAAAGCGCGACGAAAAGCTTGAATAGCATTTAGGTATTCTCCCAAGGCAGCGTAGCACAAACCCAGACCGTGCAACGCCCCAAAATGTACCGGGTTCAGTTTGAGGACAATTTCGCAGTCCTCGATCGACTTTTTATAATTTCCTTGAGTATAGTGAAGTACGGCGCGTCGGTTCCAAGCTTCCGCAAAATCCGGCGCTTCCGCAATCAATTTCGTCAGCAAATCCAAAGCGTGGTGAACATCGCCTGCATCCAGCGAAACTTGCGATCGCCTGAGAATTTGCATCCCATACTCACCCTTCTGGTTAAACCAAGTGCGCCAGAGTTCTGTAGTTGCCCGATCGCGCACGATTTCGTCCGGCTTTTTCAAGTCTTCGAGCAGCGCCTTAACAGATAATTCGTCCATAGGTGCGAAGATTGTTAAAAAGATTTTATCAATTAATTTTATCGCGCAAGCGGCAACTTTATTTATTCCACATCCCATGAAGATTTTGATGCTTTCCTCGACTTTTCCCTATCCGCCAAGCCGCGGAGGAACTCAGGTAAGGACGTTTAATTTATTACAATACTTGAGCCAGCGGCATGAGGTAATTCTCGGCACTGTACGATCGCCCGATGTCACCAATGCACAAATCGACGCATTGCGCCAGCAAGTTGCAGAATTGGCAGTTTTTCCCCATCCGCAGACACCCCCCCAACCCCCCCTTGCTAAGGGGGGGCTAAGACTCCAGCAGGAGACTGAGGAAGGATTTTTACCTCCCCCCCTTAATAAGGGGGGGACTGAGGGGGGGTTCTCTGAAATAATAGGAAAATTCCACAGATTCAGTCGATTTTTGTTGTCCGGGACACCTCCAAACGTACTCTCAAGCTACTCCCAAGCAATGCAGAATTGGGCAGACGAATTGGTAACAGCAGGCAAATGCGATACTGTCACCTGCGAACACAGCGTTAACGAGATTTACGTGCGTCCAGAATGGCGGCAAAAACTGTTGACAGTAGCAAACATTCACAGTTCCGTTTGGGGAACTTGCAGGGAAATGTTAGCAACCGGCACCTCCGAAAAACCCCTGCGCGATCGACTAAATTTACCCCTACTCGCCCGCTACGAAAAACGCTACTGTGCCAAATTCTCCCGCATTGTCGCGACAACATCCACAGACAGAGAGCAACTCCTCGAATTACTGTTGCCTCCGGTTCGAGTGCGAGGAAAACAAGATTTTTTTGTACCTCCCATAGATGTAATTCCTAACGGCGTGGATTTAACTCAATTTCCCTATCGATCGATCGATCCGGGAGGACACACCTTAATTTTTGCAGGCGCAATGAACAATTTGCCCAATATTGACGCGGCGAGGTTTCTCAGTTTGCAAATAATGCCGCCTTTGCAGCAGCGGTATCCCGATGCTACCCTCATCCTAGTCGGGGCTTCGCCAGTCCCGGAAGTGATCGCCTTGGGGGAACTTCCGGGAATTCAAGTAGTAGGTCGGGTGCAAAGGGTGGCAGAATATTTGCATCAAGCTGCTGTTTGTGTGGTGCCAATGCGGATTGGTTTTGGGATTAAAAATAAAACTTTGGAGGCGATGGCTGCGGGAACTCCCGTGGTTGCTAGCGATCGAGGTTTGGAGGGTTTAGCCGTCGATGGCGGCCCACAACTGAGAAGGGCCTTGCGGGCGAACAAAGTTCAGGAGTATGTTGAGGCGATCGCCAGTTTGTTTGAAAATCAGCAGCTAAGACAGGAGATCTCTGTCAACGCTCGATCGCTCGTTGACAGCCAATACACTTGGGATATCATAGGTCGGCAGTACGATCGGCTATTGCAATTTTAAACTCTAAATTCTAAAATCTAAATTCTAAAATGGCATGATGGAACACAAAATTAACCCCTCAAAAAATCGAGCCAAACCCCCAGAAAATCCCAAAGTTGCTCCTCCCCCGACAAGACGCCGTCGCCAAACCCGACGCCCCAAAAATCTTCAAGAGTCCCAGCGTCCAATACCTACTCCCCGAACTCGCGCCAGATATCCCTGGAAAAGACTGATAACTAATTTGACAGCCCTCAGCGTCTTGTGTGGCTGTGCAGCTTTAATGGGAGGCGGCGCTTGGCTGAGTTATCAGCTAATTGTCGATCCCAATGGCAACAAGTTGATCTCTCAGTTTGTGCCGGAATGGTCGCGCCTGCCTACAGGTAGTAGAGATTCGATCCAAACTCTCGATCAAATCAAAGCCAGCATCCGCAAATTGGGATTCGTAACCGGAGAAGCCCTGCCGCTTCCCGTCGATCAATCCCGCGATAATTCTATTTCCGATTTGCTATTGCCGGTAATGGTAGAAAGAACTGTTAAGGCTTCTACTGTTTGCAAAAATCCTTGTCGTCAAATTGTCGAACTTCGGGTGTACAAGCGGGTGCAGCTTCCCGATCGCAGTTCCGATAAAGAGCAGTATTTTCAGCTAGCAAGTTCTGTGAATCTAGAAGGCCCTGCGGAATCTTTTGTCATTGCTTCTTTAGCTGACTCTACATCTAACAATCAAGCCTCCAATCAGTCCCTACCCCTAACAGAACTGCGGCGATTTGACGGAAAGCCCCCCGCCTCCGGCATTTGGTTTAATGTCAGTGGTCAACTAAAGCAGGGCGAAAAGAAAATTCCCTACGGACAAGTCGTTCGCTACAACCCCAGCCAAAATCATTTAATGCCGCTGTTGGAGTGGGCCAGTGCGGCTGGACAACCGCCGAATTGGCAGCAAATTGTTAAGGGCGAAAACCCGCAGTTGGCGATCGACCAAACAGTTGGTTTAGAGCCACAATTTACCCTTTATCAAATTGGCCCGCGCAAATTTTTGCCCAACCCAGTTCAGTTAACCGCGATTTCTTTAGAAGAATTTGCCTTCAATGACGAGACTTACAAAAATGGGCTGCGACTTGCCAAAAGCGGTCTGTGGTCTCCAGCATTAAATGTCATGCGTGTGGCGAAGGGGAAAGCTGGCAAAAATTGGCCGGCTGTCGCGCAAGCTCAGCTAGAAACGATCGAATTTCACGCTAAAATTACTCGTGCTCAGGCGATCGCATCTTGGGCCAGTCCCGGTCAACAAGTTCTCGCAGAATTGATCGACGGCCGCTGGAGTGAAGCTTTGCAAGTATTTGAAGCCGATCCGAGTAACAGTCACGAAATAGCCACCACCCTCAAAAATGACAGCGGGCGGATCTGGAACCGCATCGATGCAGCCTTGAGAGTAAATGCCGCTGACGCCGATGTCAAGGCTTGGGGCGCCCTGATTGTAGCGTCTCAAGACGGAACTCGTGAGGCGATGAATTGGCTCGACCAGCAATCAGATACTGACAGCGAAACAAGAACTCGAATTCGGAATTTGGTCAACAAACTTCAGGAAGCAGTTTCTCAGGCGGAAAGTTTAGAAGACCACAAGAGTCAAATTATGGGTTCTGCTACTTTAATTAACAGTGTCAATCCCGCTGAGTGGCTGGAACCAGAACCGAACAATGAGTTAAAATTGGCAGGAGAACAAGTTTGGTATCAGGTGCAGGTAGCGAGTTTTTACGACGGTAGCCGCTGGGTTAATTCACCATTTTCTGATGTAGAAGTGAGCTCTTTTCCTGCTACCCAAGTCAAGTGGCTCTGGGGGCGGCTAGGATTACAGGCTGACCCCAAGATTAAAATTGAGGTAGCGATGGCTAACGGTCAACAAAGAGTTGCTGTGGGAACGGTGAAAGCAGTGCAGATTCAAGACGGAAGTCTGCGCTTGCTGGCGGCGGTTGACAAGCGATCGTAATCTGGTCGAAAGCATTCGGCAGATATAGCCATCCTCGCATCATTTGTGAATTTCTTACTCCCTCCCCTTGATAAGGGGAGGGTTGGGGTGGGGTAAAAAATTTACGACTCCTGCAAGGATTGCTATAGAACACTCCCGGAGACACTCTTGACACAAAGAAACCGGGGTTTTTTACCATTTCTGCCGATCGCAACAGAAGTATTTTCGTAAAAAAACCCGGCTTCCTTCCACCTGTACGTCCAAAACTAGGAAAAAGGAAAATTATTTCTTTTGCCCCTCCCGCAACTACGAAAGCAGCGCAATCTCAAAACTCTTACCCTTACTCCTCTCGAACTCGGACAACAATGCAGACAAAAATTTTGTTAATTTAATTAATTAACACAACCTGTGCATAAAAAACCCAGAGATGTCAAATCGCGCCCTTTTTAGAGAGTGCTGCAATCATCTGCCGTTTCACTGCTTTAGCCCAAAGCTCAAACTCCAAACTGTTGATATTCTGAATTTTCACTTCCTCAACAGGCTGAGTTGGGGCTTCTTTCTGTGCTGTAGTCTCCATTGTTTTTTCCCTCGTCAAAAAAATGTTAGTAGTCGATCGCAAACGGTTAGGTTAGAGTCGATAGGGGCGTTGCCACCCCTACCTCTCCTTCAGAACGGAACGTGAAACTTTCGCTTCATTCCGC
>NZ_JAUBPI010000142.1:0-10912 GCF_036700645.1 Microcoleus sp. S36b_A4
TCTGCCTCATTGTAGTTTTTTTTCCATGATTATGGGATGTTTGGTTTCACCCTTTTTTAATTCGCCAACAGTCTCTTAAAATGCCATCTACATCCGATGCGGAACAGAATTGATACCAACAAGTAAAACTCAGCAGTTGAGCTATCACAGCAGCCTGCGTGCTTGTCAAATCTTATTTGCTCGATCTGCCGATCGCCCTTCGTAGCCCAAACTGCTAGCTATTAGAATAACGATCGCACCTGCAACCTTCATCTCCTCACCCAATCACGGGAAATGAAGGTTGCAGGTGCGATCGCTCTTTCCTCTGACTAATGACTAATGACTAATGACTAATGACTAATGACTAATGACTAATGACTTTCATTCCTGCCGCGTACCATCAGGCCTCACCGCACCCTTTAAATTCGCCCCTGCCAAATTAGCATCCAACAGCCAAGCATTTCTCAGATTAGCACCCTTCAAATTAGCACCTTCTAGATTTGCCATCCACAGATTAGCACCCTCCAAATTCGCCCCTTCCAAATCAGCGTTAACGAGAAAAATACCTTTCATAAAAGCACCTCTTAAGTTAGCCTTTCTCAAATTACTCCCTCCCAAATAAGCATCCTCTAAAAACGCCTTTTCTAGATTGCTTCCCTCCAAATTTGCCCCTGCCAAATTGCTGCTTATCAGGTAAACCCCAGCCAAATTTGCCAGTTTAAAGTTAGCGTTTACCAAATGTGCGCTCCACAAATTGGCATCTTTCAGATTGGCTTTTTCTAAATTGACGCCTTCCAGAAAAACTTCGCTCAAATTCGCCCCGGAAAGATTGCAACCTTGACATTCCCTCGCTGTCAGCAATTGCCCGACTTGATGCTTGACTGACGAACGGTTCGCTGCGAAAATTATTAAACCTGTAGTTGCTAAGGCAATAATACTAAAAGTTGCCAACCCGATCGCACTTACAATCTTCCTTTGTCCCGCGCCTCGAAACATTCGCTTGCCGCCCTAAAAATATTTGGATAATTGTTCGTATTTATAACCTCGTTCCTTCCTTCCCCTGCCCCTATGAAAAAACAGTTAAAATTTAAATTCCTGACGATCGCACTTATTGTAACCTTAGCAATAATCGGTGTCGGATGCGATCGCCTTTTCAAAAAACCCTTTCAGCTTCCCGCCTCAGCCAAACAAGAACCCTGGCCCATTCAAACAGGCCTCCGATCAGCCATCGTCCGCGAAAATATACCAACAGTCAACCGCGTAGTTTTAGTACCCGACGAAGCCACATTCTTAGCAGCAATCCAAAAATGGAACCTCAAAGGAAACTGGCCTATTCTCATCGAAGACAAAAAATATGCGCCCATGTTTTTGCAGCGCTTTCAACCCGAAGAAATAGTCCGTTTGCCAAGCATCAAACAGCAACTGCCACAAAATCAAAAACTCCAACAATTAATGCTCAACAGCGCAGCAGCAGCTTGGAATGCCACCGATACTGAAACCTTAAAAGCAAAATGGAAGCAACTCGGCTGGGAACCCCCAGGAGTAGTAATCACATCAGAAAACGACGCCGCACGCTCAGCCGCAGTTGCCTTAGCAGCCGCTCACGGCCAACCTTTAGTATTTCTAGAAGGCAACTTGGGAAAACCCAACGATACCCTCAATAACACACAGTGGAAAACTCTGCAACTAGCAGTTACAAAAGCCGTCGAATCAACCGGATATTTTTATTCTCAACTCGCAGACCCGATCGACACAATAACTATTGTACGCCAACTAGCAGTCAAATATCAATCTCCTGAAAAACCAGACGAACAACTAGCCGTTACCGACGGTTTGGGAAGACACCCCAACGGCGAACGCTGGGCGGCTGTCGGCTGGATTTACGGCTCCGAAGTACGATCGATCTATCAAGCCATGTGTGCCATATTTCTAGACAGCCAAACAGCCATGCTTTATGACAGTTACCCCAAGGAAGGAAATTGGGCAAAATATGAAATGGAGGAAGCAGCTAGCGGACTAAAAAGCATAGGTTTAAATGTCGAAGTAGTGCAAAAACCCGAATCTAGCCTGGAAAAGTGGCGGATTTTAGCCTCAAAACCGTGGACATTTGACTTAATATTAATGAATTCAAAAGGCTATCCAAAATCATTCCAAGTGGGCAACGGCGACGCTTCAGTTGAGGACATACCAAAACTCCAATTTCCCGCAGCAATCCACATGATCCACAGTTGGTCAGCAGCAGCGCCAGATGACACAAACACCGTTGCCGGAAGGTGGCTAGAAAATGGTGCTTACGCCTATGTCGGCAGCGTCAACGAACCTTTTTTATCTGCCTTTATTCCACCTAAATTAATGGTCGATCGCCTAAAGCGAGGAGCACCCTTTTTAATCGCAGCACGCCAGCTAGAATCCCCTCCCTGGAAAGTCACCACCATCGGCGATCCGCTAATGTCTATCGCCAAACCCAGACCAAGAATCCCGCCCACTCAACAACCGATGTGATATTATCCGGGATGGAGGGATTTAAAATTGGAGCTTTGAGATTGGTGGTTGTAAAGTAAAATCTCCAATCGCCAATTCTTTAATTTGAAAGTTGTTTTTCACTGAGTTATATGATATGACCCGTTCACTGATGCGATCGACCTAACCACCAAAACTATAAATATAGTTAATTAGCATTATCGCCAGAGTATATCTAAGTTTGAATGTAACTGAGCATACAATCACGCCAAATCCGCCGCTCCTCAGAATCAGTTATTCCACCCCAGCGACCCACCCCAAAAAATTACCCTAAAATACGCCTTAATTAAGTTGTCAATTCCCCTAAAATCACTCAAAATGAAAATAAGAAATAAATTGTAATATTATATAACTTCTCACCGAAGAATTAACCGCTAAATGAGAGCCATCCCTCCTGTGGATCTGCCGCCACCCGGGCCAACTGCAGCAACTCCCCAAGCCTCCCGACTAAGCCCGCTATTCAACCGCCTGCACCCCAGCCCAGAAACCCTCCTGCTCATCCTCTCCCTAGTCATCGGGGGAGTTACGGGCGCAGGCGTCGTCACATTTCACTACCTCATCCACTTCATCCACAGCCTGATGCTGGAAGACTTCATGGGGGCGATCGCGTCGAAAGGCTCTTGGACGCTAGCCTGCATTCCCACCCTCGGCGGAGTCATCATCGGGCTGATGCGGTGGCGATTTAGGGACTTTGGCCCGAATATGTCTTCCTTAATTGCAGCCACCCGCGGGCTGCAAGAACTCTCCCCCCTCAAACCCATCACCAAAATGGTGGCAGCCTCAGTTTCCCTCGGCACCGGCGCCTCCCTCGGCCCGGAAGCCCCCAGCGTCGAAATCGGCGCTAATTTTGGAATGCTGCTGGCTCAAGTCTTGCAGCTCTCCCCAGAACGGCAGCGCTTGCTCCTCGGCGCGGGAGCAGCAGCAGGTTTATCCGCCGGGTTTAACTCTCCCATCGCCGGAGTGTTCTTTGCCTTAGAAGTCGTGCTCGGCAGCACCTTCGCTACTTCGTCAGTCAGCGTTGTCTTGCTCTCCGCCGTAGTTTCCGCGCTCATCGCTCAAATCTGCTTGGGATCTCAGCCGGCCTTTTCTTTGCCAGTCTACGATGTCCGCAGCCCCCTAGAACTGCCTCTGTACATGGGATTGGGACTTTTGGCGAGCGGAGTGTCTCTAGCCTACACGGAAGCAATTCAATTAGCCGAGGGCTGTTTTCAAGGAAAAGTCCGAGGATTTGCTTGGCTCGGACGAATGCCCCGGCCGCTTCACCCGATCATCGGCGGGGCCTGTGTCGGCTTAGTCGCCCTACAATTGCCTCAAATTTTGGGTGTCGGCTACGAAACAGTCCAAGCAATGCTCCAAGATGTTAAATTTTCCTTGCCTTTGCTGTTGCTGCTGCTGTTTGTCAAACTGGCGATGACCGCAATCAGCCTCGGCAGCGGTTTAGTGGGCGGCATCTTCGCTCCGGCGATGTTTTTGGGAGCTTCCCTGGGTTCGGCTTACGGACTCTTTTTGGAAATGCTGCCGACAATGAGCGATCGAGTCGCCGGCCCTGCCGCCTACGCAATGGTGGGAATGGCCGCCGTCCTCGCCGGCAGCGCCAGAGCACCGCTGACAGCCATCCTATTGATGTTTGAATTAACCCGCGATTACCGGATTGTCTTGCCTTTGATGGCCGCAGTCGGATTGAGCGTTTGGTTGGTGGAGTGGGTCAACCGCCGATCGACAGCCCACAGCCTCAACCTTCAGCAAATGGGCGTAGACGTGGCTGTCAATACACCGATCAAAGCCAGAGAACAGTTGCAGGATTGGGAAGATGTTCTGGGCGATCGCATCGTCACAGAACTGATTTCTTGCCAACTCCCCACCGAGGGCGAACACAGGGACGATGAGCCTGTGCTGGCGATCGCCAATGCACATTTGCCGGAAAATGTCAAACCATTGCCTGAAACAAAATCAGCCGTTTGACCAATCTCAACTCCCGTTGCTTCGCCACCAAACAGATCGCCTTAAAGCTAAATCTGACAACCATGATATTTATCAACCCTAAAACGGATTATGCCTTCAAAAAAATATTCGCTTCCTCAGAAAGCAAAGAGATTCTAATTAGCTTTCTCAACGCCTTGATTTATGAAGGAAATCCCACCATTCAAGACTTAGAAATTATCAACCAGAATCTGCCGAGGCAACTTGAAAGTTTAAAAGATACTTACCTCGATGTCACAGCCAAACTAGACGATGGCACTTTAGTCATTATTGAAATTCTAGTTCTCAACGTTCAATATTCTGGCAATCGGGTGTTGTACAATGCAGCCACAACCTACGCATTTCAATTGCAAAGAGGAGAAGGCTATCGAATGCTCAAGCCATTAATAGCTTTAACCATTACAGATTTTGAAATGTTTCGCAACAGCCCTAACTTAATTTCGAGATTTGTGTATAAAGAAGTTAAAAGCAATTTAAACTATCCCGAAGATGCCATGAATTTAGTCTTTATAGAATTACCTAAATTCCATAAAGAAGCAAGTCAACTAGAAACTTTGACAGATAAATGGATATATTTCATGAAATATGCCAGAATTCTCTCAGAAGTTCCCGAAACAATCGATAGCGTACCGGAAATCCACAAAGCATTCGATCTTGCCAATCAAGCCCGGTTAAGTCGGGAAGAAGTAGAAGTTTTGGAACGCAGGGAACAGTTTATTCACGATCAACAGGGGGTAATTATTAAAGCTGTTGAAGAAGCAAGACAGGCAGCAAGACAGGAAAGAATACGAAAAGAAACGCTAGCGATCGCCAGACAATTACTTTCACAGCTAGATAATGCCACGATCGCCCAAGTTACGGGGCTTAGCGTTGAGGATGTGCAGAAATTGCGCTCGACCAATTCATAGTTTAAAGTGGGCGATCGTACCTTGAGCCGATCGCCCACCCTCAACCCCTCGACATCGCAGATAGTGGCGCTACCCTCAAATCTGCTCTAAAATAATCAAAAATTATAAACAACAAGCCCAGAGGCGTTGAGGTGACTCCTAACGAGGGAACGGCAAACAGCGAAAGTCAGAAAATACCCGGCAAAACCCCCTTGGGTTATAGTTACTACGGCTTGTTAGGGCTGCATCCTTCAGCCTCGCCCATCGAAATTCGGCGATCGTACCGGGAACTGAGCAAACTCTACCATCCCGATACCACCGAGCTGCCACCCGCAGTCGCCACCGCCAAATTTCAGCAGCTCAACAACGCCTACGCCACCCTCAGCAACCCAGAACGTCGCCTCGCCTACGACCTCAAAATAGGCTATTCTCGCCTGAACGTGATTGGGCCACCCCCAGGCTTCAATACTCCGGTTTCGGGATCGGGCAAAAAAACTTCCAACTCCGCTTACCTAGATCCCACGGATCGACCTCTTTCCCCCGGAGAAATGTTCGCTCTGTTTATCATGGGAGCTAGCTTAATCGGATGTTTGGTACTGGCGATCGCGATCGGCTTAATTCGCGGCAATTAAAGCCTCAAATCCCCAATCCCCCATCCTCAATCGGCAATCCCCAATCCGAAATCCCCAATCTAAAATCCAAAATCTAAAATCTAAAATCCCATGACTCTTCCTTCCGCTGACACTCCTTTGTACAACCATCCACTCCCGGAAATCGAGCAGTGGCTCAAAAGCCGCGGCTGCCAGCAAGATCAGCGAGAACTTCACTGCTGGCAGATCGAGCAACTTACATGGAAAGCAGAACTCTCCCTCGATATCGACCAACTCACCGTCCGCTACATCGATGCTGGAGCCGACGGCCAAGACATTCAACGAGCATTCAAATACTCCCTCTCACGTCAGGACATTGAAGCTGCCGTTTTCTCCGGCCCCTAATTAGATTTTAGATTTTAGATTTTAGATTTTAGATTTGTCCTCCAATCTCACATCTAAAATCGTTATGTTGAGCAGGAAATGAGTGAAATTGGTATGAGATTTTAGATGGGGCATCCAGGTAAAAAGCATCAACCCTGCAAGCATTTACATGGAATTGCGATCGTCCCGGTCGCTCTATTTTGCTGTGCAGGACGCTCACAGGTGGCGTAAAAACGTTTTTTACTTTTATGGAGATGCTCCCTCAGAATCCACCCCTACTTGGAAACTGAAAAATTAACCAAAAAATCTAAAATCTAAAATCCAAAATCCAAAATCCAAAATCGTTAGACTTTGCCAAATCGGCGGCTGCGCTTCTGATAATCAGACAAAGCCCGGTGAAACTCCGATCGATCAAAATCCGGCCACAGCGTCTCAGTAATGTAAATTTCCGAATAAGCCATTTGCCATAGTAGAAAATTGCTCAACCGCATTTCCCCACTCGTCCGGATCAGCAAATCCGGGTCACAAACATCAGCAGTATACAAATAGCGTTTAAATAAAACCTCATCAATCTCCTCCGGCTGCAACTTGCCCTCTTGCACCTGAGTCGCGATCGCCCGACAAGCTTGTACAATCTCCTGACGCCCCCCGTAATTCGTCGCCACCGTAAACAAAATCCCCTGATTGTGCTGAGTTGCCGTCACTGAACGCTCGATTTGCGCCTGCAAAGACTTCGGCAAAGCCTGCAAATTCCCCATAAATTGAATTTGCACGTCCTCGTCCACCATCTCCCGCAATTCTTGCCGCAGCTTACCCTCAAACAAACTCATTAAAAAATCCACTTCCCCGGCCGGCCGCCCCCAATTCTCCGTCGAAAAAGCATAGGCCGTTAAAGCTGGAATCCCCCAATCTTTGCAGCAGCGCAGCAGTTCCTTCAGAGTGCTAGCTCCTCGGCGGTGCCCCGCAATCCGCGGCAACCCCTTCTTCTGAGCCCAGCGCCCGTTCCCGTCCATAATCACTGCTATGTGCTTAGGCAGTAGTTCCTGTTGCAGATCCTCCGGCAACTTTTCCAAGCAAATTCCTTGACTCATGGTTTCTCCCGATTACCCGACTAACGGCGCAGTATCCGTTTTAATAGCGTCACTCCCTTCAATCCTATCTGGCGTCCGAGATTGCCGATCGGAATTGGAGCCACAGCTCTTTCTCCCTCGGAGGGAAACAGCTTTGCTTCCAGCAATTCCTTAAGTTTGTTGCTAGTCAAAGGTCGATTTAAAAGTCCCATCTGGGCTAAAGAAATAGAACCAGTTTCCTCGGACACCACCACGCACAGGCAAGCTTGCACCCGTTCCGTAATCCCCATTGCCGCCCGGTGGCGGGTTCCCAACTGCCGCGACGCAGTGCGATCGGACAAAGGCAAAATTACCCCCGCCGACACGATCCGCGAACCTCGAATCAAAACAGCTCCGTCATGCAGCAAAGTTTGCGGCTGAAAGATAGTCTGCAACAATTCTTTAGAAACTTCAGCATTTAGCTTTAATCCCGGCACAGAAAAATCTCGATCGTCGATCGGAGAATCTGTTTCTATAATTAGTAAAGCGCCCGTGCGGTTTTGCGAAAGTTCTTTTACTGCGTCCACAATTTCATCTATTACGCTGTCCGGTTCGGGATTGGGTCGGCGATCGCGTCCAAACAGTTGCCGAAATTCCCCCCGACCCAATTGTTCCAGAAATCGGCGAAACTCCGACTGTAATATTACCGCCATTGCCACAGCAGAACCAGTCACCAAGCTGTTGAGGGCAACGTGCAACAGCCTCAATCCAGCCCAGTTGCTCACCGCCGCCGCCAGCATCAAAATAATAAATCCCCGTACCATCCACAGCGTTCTGCGCTCGCCAACAATGACGAGCACCAAATACGCAAGGGCAAAAACCAGTCCAATATCGATCCCTTGAATCAATAAGGACTGAACCAGGGCCAAGTCAAAGCCAGATTGTTGATTGTTCATGGTTCATCGAACGCTACCGCCTGTGAACCGCGAACCGTGATGCACTCGAACCCGTGAACCATGAACAGTTGTTATAAGGAATACGCTGAAAATCCCCGTGTTTTTAGACCGGGGAGTGTCAATCCAATCGTGTGACTGAACAAGGCAAAAGTTAAAAGTGAAAAGGCAATCATCACTAAGTAAACATGGATTATCTTTCTTTTAACTTTTAACTTCTAAGTTTTTACTTTTGAGCTCCGAGTCGTTCAGGAAGGCGGTCAAGCCTTAGCAAATCCTGGTAAGTTTCCCGCTGTATAATCGTGTTAACTTCCCCATTTCTCACTAAAACCGCTGCTGGTCTGGGTACTCGGTTATAGTTAGAAGCCATGCTGTAATTGTATGCTCCCGTAGCCGTCACCACGAGGACATCTCCAGGCTTACACTCTGGCAACTTAGCATCTTTAATCAGAATATCGCCTGATTCGCAGTGTTTGCCAGCAACTGTCACTGTTTCCGTTAAGGGAGCAGACATTTGATTGGCTGCGAGAACTCGATAAACTGATTGGTAGGTAATTGGACGCGGATTGTCCGACATACCTCCATCCACAGCTAGATACGTCCGCATTTCCGGAATGACTTTTTGAGAGCCAACAGTATAAGCAGTGACACAGGCTGTACCGACGAGCGATCGACCCGGTTCGCAAAGCAATTTTGGTAATGGCAATTGCTGCCGCTCGCAAGCTGCTACCACTGCGGAGCAAATTGTACGAGCCCAATCTTCTATGCTGGGAGGATCGTCCGCTTCAGTATAGCGAATGCCCAACCCGCCGCCAATATTAATTTCTGTCGCTGGTAAACCATAACTCTGTGCTTTTGTCAAGGCCTGAATTATGACTTCAGCTAAATCGTCATGGGGTTGCAGTTCAAAAATCTGAGAGCCGATGTGAGCGTGTACTCCCACGCAAAATAACGACGATTGTTGGCTGATGAATTCAAAAACTCGATCGAGGGAATTGGGATCGAAGCCAAATTTACTGTCGATTTGACCCGTTTGAATGTACTCGTGGGTGTGACACTCAATTCCAGGAGTAAACCGCACCATAACTCGTGTCGGCCCGCCTGTCTTGCTGCTGACACCCAATTTTCCCAACTCTGCTAGAGTCTCCAAATCAAGCCAATTGTCGGCTACGGTAACGCAGCCGCTTTCGACAGCGAGCTGGATTTCCTCGCGGGATTTGTTGTTCCCGTGAAAGTAGATTTTGTCGGGATTCACACCAGCTTGTAGTGCTGTGTGGATTTCTCCTGCAGATACCACATCTATCCCTAAACCTTCCGAAGCGGCGATCGCGCAAACTGCCAAACAACTCCAAGCTTTAGAAGCATAGAGCACTTGAGATTCGCCCGGATAGTAACGCTTAAAAGCATCCCGGTACTGGGTACAAGCCGCCCGCAGCGTTTCTTCGTCTAAAATATACAGCGGCGAGCCAAATTGCTCCACCAAAGCTGTCACCTCGCAGCCTCCGATTTCCAACCGATCGCTGCTGTTAACACTGGCTGTCAGCGGTAACAGTTCTTGATTGGGCGATCGAGTTTGCAGGGCTTGTTGAGACTCAGACAGATACTTAAGTCCCGATTCCACCCCGAAAGATTGAGTTGATACCATCGCGCAATAACTATCCTTACGGTCTTTCCCAGTGTACAATTGACGGCAAGCAATTGGGTCAGTTGCCCCCAGATTCATTCCGCAAGCAGGCTGACTGACTGAGACTCGCTCGAACTGGAGCATCCTTGCAGTGAGTAATGATCAAATCTAAAATCTAAAATCTAAAATCTAAAATTTAAAATCGGCTGTGCGTTTTCTACAAATTAAACATCTCGTCGCAGAAGACCTCAACAGTGCATTCGAACTCGATCGGCTCTGTTTTGGCGGACTTTGGACTTTAGAAGGCTATGGGCGTGAGTTAGGCAGTCCTAACAGCGATTTACTGGGTTTGTGGGCATGGGAAACCGAGGACTGTGAATCAGCTCAAAACCTGGCGGCCACGGGGGCATCGCCCCTACAGATTATTCCCCCAATTCTCATCGGTTTGGGTTGCCTGTGGGCAATTTTAGAAGAAGCTCACATTACAATTTTGGCAATTCATCCTCGCTTCCAAGGTCAAGGTTTAGGACAAGCTCTGCTTTGGGCTTTACTAAAAAAGGCTCACTATAGACCATTAGAACGGGCAACTTTAGAAGTGCGGGAATCTAATTTAGCCGCAGTGTCTCTTTACCACAAATTTGGTTTTAAAGAGGCAGGGCGGCGGAAACGATACTACGAAGACACCGGAGAAGATGCTCTGGTAATGTGGCGCAACGGCATAGAAAAACCAGAATTTAAGCAATATTTGGCGGTTGAGAAAGTGCAAATTTGCGATCGGCTGCATCAGGAAAACTGGCATTTGGCGATCGATATTTTTGATTTTTGAGTGTAATTTGTTGCGTATTTAACTGGTTTTGACAAATAATTGGTTAAGCTGTTGTGCATTTAAAACGCATAGTGGTATAATATAACATAATGATATTCAGACAAAGTGAATGCCTGCTAA
>NZ_JAUBPI010000143.1:0-10909 GCF_036700645.1 Microcoleus sp. S36b_A4
GAGCCGGATGCGGGGAAACCAGCACGTCCGGATCTAACTGAGAGGTGCGGAGGATAATACCTCCCATCGACTCAAACAAGTTACGAGATTATTAATAAACTTAGGGGTTAACACCTCAAATTCAAATTCCCATCCCCCCAACCTCAACCACCCCAGGCCATCCACCCCAAATTCTATGATGCGACTGTCTGATTCTGATTTGACAATATCTGTTTTAGCCGTAACCCACCACAAGATGGAAGAACGAGAAAATTTTCCAGAGTTTGACTCTTATCCCGTCTCCGCCGATCGACAATGGAGCAACGTCCCAGACCCAGAAATGGATAAATACCCCACAACTCCAGCACCAGACTGGAACAATGGCAAAAGCCAAGAACCCGAAGCAATCCCCCCGGTTCCCACACCAGAGCCAGCAGCAGAACTCTCCGAAGCAGTAGCCGAAATTCCCGAAAAACAAACGGGATTTCTGCCAGTGCTCAAAAACCCAAATTTTCTAGCATTGTGGAGTGGGCAAGTTTTTTCCCAACTTGCAGATAAAGTTTATCTCGTACTGACGATCGCCCTCGTGGCCAGCCGCTTTCAAGCGCCAGATCAAACCATCAGTAGGTGGGTATCAGCAATCATGATCGCCTTTACCATTCCCGCAGTGCTGTTCGGGGCCGCTGCGGGCGTGTATGTCGATCGCTGGTCGAAAAAAGCAGTGCTCGTCGCCACAAACCTGCTGCGGGGAGCCTTTGTGTTAACCTTGCCCGTGCTGCTGTGGCTCTCCGACGGGTGGGAACTTGGTCAACTGCCGCTCGGATTCTGCTTGCTGCTGCTAGTAACATTCCTAGTCTCGACTCTAACTCAATTTTTCGCCCCAGCAGAACAGTCAGTGATTCCCCTAATTGTGGAACGCCGCCACCTGCTATCAGCAAACTCCCTCTACACCACAACCATGATGGGGTCGGTGATTATTGGCTTCGCAGTCGGAGAACCCTTACTAGCTTTAGCCGACACCCTATTTTCCAACCTCGGCGGCGGACTCGGCATCGGCAAAGAATTAGTAGTAGGCGGAAGTTACGCCTTCGCCGGAGTGCTGTTGCTGTCGATGAAAACAGGCGAAAAAAACGAAGTCGAACACGAACCGCCGCACCCCCTAGCAGATTTGCGAGACGGCCTGCGTTACATCAACGATCAACCGAAAGTCCGCAATGCTTTAATTCAACTAATTATTCTATTTTCCATTTTTGCAGCCTTGGCAGTTCTAGCAGTTCGGCTGGCGGAAATTCTCCCAGGTATGAAAGCATCACAATTTGGCTTTTTGCTGGCGGCGGTGGGCGTTGGCATGGCTGCTGGGGCAACGACAGTCGGCTATCTTGGCCATAAATTTTCTCACTCCCAACTGAGTTTAATCGGCTCGATTGGCATGGCACTTGCTCTGATGGGTCTTTCTGCATTTACCCACCATTTGTGGCTGTCGGTGCTGTTCATTACCTTGTTGGGTTTATTTGCCTCATTGGTGGGAGTGCCGATGCAGACTACAATTCAAGCAGAAACTCCAGAAGAAATGCGGGGAAAAGTCTTCGGACTGCAAAACAATGCCACTAATATTGCTTTGAGTTTACCGTTGGCTTTGGCCGGGGTAGCCGAAACATTTCTGGGCTTGCCGACAGTATTTTTGGCTTTAGCAGGATTAGCGATGGCTGGGGGTGTCTTAACCTGGTATATTTTCCGTAGCACAAATAGCAAAGTCGATCGAACCTAAAAAATAACAAACTCTGATTTACTGGAATGCACATCGCTTGGCTAGGAAAAAAATCACCTTTTTGCGGTAACGTCACTTACTCCAGGGAAGTCACCAACGCACTATTAGACCGGGGATACCAGGTCAGTTTCCTGCACTTTGCCCAAGAGGCGGACTCACTGGACAGGAACAATACGGGGTGGAGTATGGCAAATGGTTCATGGGGAAAGGGAATTACTCAAACCTCATATACCACTTCTCTCTCGTCCGCGAGTTGCAACGAAGTCTCTTTACCCTGTCACTACAAATCGCAAATTTATACGATTCCCACTCTCAAGTCCCGCACAGTGCTGATGAAATCTCTGCGGCGGCTGAAACCAGATGTTGTTCACGCTTCCCTGACGCTTTCGCCTTTAGACTTTCTGCTGCCGGAAATTTGTCAAGAATTGAATTTGCCTCTGGTGGCGACTTTTCACCCGCCGTTCGATCGCAAATTGCGAAATTTGACATCGGGAACCCAACACCTGATGTATCAACTGTACGCTCCGTTTTTGGCGAACTACGACTCGACGATCGTTTTTTCTCAGATTCAGCGGGATATATTGGTGAAGTTGGGAGTGCCACAGGAACGGGTGGCTGTGATTCCCAACGGTGTGGATGCTGTTAAATATTCTCCAGGGCCTTCGGGGTTGAAGTCGGAATTAAAGGCCGATCGAGTTTTTGTTTACCAAGGCCGCATTGCCCAGGAGAAAAATGTCGAGTCGATGCTCAAGGCCTGGAAACACTGTAATTTTGGCCCTGGGAACGTATTGGCGATCGTAGGCGACGGGCCCCTAGCCGCCTCGCTGCAACTGTTTTACGGCGAAGATGATGGCATTGTGTGGCTCGGATTTGTTGCCGAGGAGGAACGCCGGATCGAAATTCTGCGGGGTGCAGACGTATTTATTTTGCCTTCTTTGGTGGAGGGACTGTCGCTGTCGCTCCTGGAAGCGATGGCCTGCGGTTTAGCTTGTTTGGCAACCGATGCCGGTGCTGACGGCGAGGCCTTGGAGGAAGGCGCGGGGATAGTTTTGAATACTCAGCGGGTACGAAGTCAGTTGCAAACCTTGCTGCCGCTGTTTTGCGATCATCCTGAGTTGGGAATGCTGCTTGGTCAAAAAGCACGCCAACGGGCGATGGAGCGATACACTCTCAGTCAGAATATTACTGAGTTGGAAAAGCTGTATGCAGAGGTTTTGCAAAAGCAGCGCGTACTAATTCGGGGTTTAGCATGAATGTTTTGATTGCTCGTTGCCGGGCTAGAGCCTGGGAACGCAGATCCGGAGGCTCTGCCTCCTCCTTTGGCTCAAGCGAGGCTCTTTTACTCGTTACCAGGCTGGAGCCTGGGAACCAGTTAAGGGAGAGCCTCGCAACCAGTTAACGACACCTTTCGGCAAGCGCCTGGGAACCAGTCATTCCTCCCCAATCTAAAATCCAAAATCTCAAATCCAAAATCGCCTACCCTCCAGGGCGCAAATAATCCAAAAGTCGATCGCCCGAATCGGCCCGAATCAAAGCAACCACAACATCCGGCAAACTTCCCAAACTCGGATAAACAAAATAACGCGGTTCCCACCGCGGCCCAAACTTATCTTTAAAACTGTGCAATCCCTTAAAATTATAAAACTTGCTCAAGTGTTCCGAAAGATAAATCAAAACCTTTTCCAACCGCCCACATTTCTCAGATTCTCCCACTCCCGCCAAAGCAGACAAACCCAAATCAAATTCTTCATATCCCAATTCTTGACAATGCTGCAACATCGAAGCAAACAAACACTCCATCGTGCCATTTTCCACCTCAGTGCGACGCCGCATTAAATCAACTCCAACTACTCCATCTCCGGCCGATATCATATTAGCAAAAGCACTAATTATACCGTCGGGAGTGTGGATGGCTGCGACGCGAGTTTCCCGCAAATATGCCTCGTCAAACCAACCCACCGAAAATTTTTTTTCCGCACCCTGAACCATTTGCAGCCACTCTTCGCTCACGAGTTTCATTTGCCGCATCAATTCGGAACTTAAAGGAGGTTCGTAAAATTCGATTTGATAACCGGCTTTTGTAAGTCTGTTGATAGCAGTTCTCAAGTTTTGATTGCTCTTGCCTTTGAGAGTAAAAGTTTCGAGATTAACAATAGCTTCTTCGCCAATTTGCACCACTCGAAAACCGAGAGTAGAATACATTTCTAGATCCTGGAGCAAAGTTTGATAAAATGCTGGATACCAATCATTGCGATAGCAAAATTCTTGAAACCCTAGAATTGATTCTTTGCGGTCTTCAGCAGGCCCGATGGGGTCTCCCAAAGCGATCGCACCTCTACCTTTCGGCACATAGGCGATCGTACTTTTTCCCGAAGGACTAAAATAATAAGATTTATCCGGAAGCAACGCCAGTCTCGCTAGCGTTGTCCGCCCGTATTTTGCTACAACTTCTTGAGCTTTATTCCGTTCCGAAATACTTGCCGAATTTCGCAGCAGCACCGGCCGCAGCAGCATTAAAAGTGCGTAACCAAGCGTTACCGTACCTACAGCATAAATCGAATCCGCAAAAAAGTTAGCAAACCGAGTTTGCGGAACCAACCCCGCATTGTCCGCCGTAAAAAACATGGCAAAAGTCTGGAATATAGCATCGTCCCAATCGAAATTAACCGCTTGTCCGTTAACTTGAAAACCCCCATCCAGAATATAAAAACCCGCCGTCCCGTAAGCCAGCGTAAACAGCAAAGCCCCCAGCAAAACCCGAATTCCTTGAGCAATTGAAGGGCGATCTGATTTAGCCGTAAACGTCTGTCGCATCACCAACAACTGAAACAGCAGCACCCCAGAAAGCAAGCTTTCTTCAACATCCAATCCCTTGACTAAATGAATTACAATAGAAACGATTAACAATCCCACAGTCAGCAACCAAGCAATCCGCTTGCGCCGCAACAAATTAGTTGCCAGAGTTAGCAGCATAAATCCGATAACTGCTGCAAAAAAATGCCCGCCCGCACGCACGGGAAAAGGAAAAAACGGTTCCAACCAATTTCGGCGATCGGGTAAACTGGGAGTTACAGCAGACAGCAAGTTAATAACTCCTACCAATCCGGTTAAAAATGATGCAGTCCAGAGTCCAATCCTAGTTTTTTGGGGTAACACTGTTGACCTTTCTAATTTTTCTGTGTTGCCAGTGATATTTTAAACTGTTTTCCAACATAGCTCAAAGAATCGGCTAAATGCTTGTGCCAATAATTCCAACCGACATCCGGGCCAACAATCCCGTGTCCTCCCGGAAATTTGTTAAACTCGTTGGCTATACCCAAACTGTTTAATTGCTCGTGAAACTGTTGAGTGGAAATCAGATATTTTTCGTCTGCTTCCCCCGCATCCAAATAAGCGCGCAACTGCTGTTTATCTTTAACAGGGAGTTTTTCCACTAAATATTTAGGACTGTTAGCCTTGCCACTTTGATCTGTAAAATAACCACTGTGGCTGAACAGAATATTAAAATTCTTCAAGTAACGCAAACCGATATTAAAAGCTCCCCAACCCCCTGAAGATTGTCCTCCCATTGCCCAGAATTCGGGGTCTTCCAGCGTTCTGTAGCGCGATTTTACGATCGATACTAACTCGGAGCCGATCGCACTTCCCACCTTACCGTTGGGCCCGTCAAAATACTGCGGGTCCCACAAAGGACTCGTACCCCGCTTGTCGTTCCCGTCAGGAGTAATTACAATTGATGGCGGCAATCTTTTGCTTTTATATAAATCGTGAAGCACAGAAGTAACAGCGGCTTTGTCCTGATAAGCGCGCGCGTCTCCGTGCCCGCCGTGCAGCAAAAAAATGACTGGATAGCGCTGTTTGAGATTTTTTGCGTACCCCGGTGGCAAAATTAAACCGTAGGTGCGCTCTGAATTCATAGCTGCACTTTTATATGTTTTGAGTTCAAAATTTAAGTTGGCATCTACTACTACTTTCGGAGGGTCTAACTGAGGTGCCCCGGCAATAAAAACGTACCAGTATCCAGTCGCACCGAGGAGGATGATTGTACCCGTACCGATACCTAAAACTTTTCCCAGCCACTTAGGCATACTTTCAATCTCTCTTTTTGGTCAGCGATCGCAATCTGTACATTATATGCAAGTATATTGTAGAACTGTAGGTGAGGTCGATCGCACATTGTGCAGCTAAACTTCAACGGTCTCTGGAACCCGTTCCACAGTTAAACTGCAACGATGTTAAATTCTTCACTTTTTTAATCTAAAATGGTATGACTTATCAAAATCCCGCTCCTACAGTTGATATTATCATCGAATTAGCCGATCGCCCGCACCGCCCGATCGTACTCATCGAACGCCGCAATATTCCCTACGGCTGGGCACTTCCCGGCGGGTTTGTCGATTACGGGGAATCGGTAGAAACGGCAGCCAAACGCGAAGCTTTAGAAGAAACGAGCTTGAATGTAGAATTAATCGAGCAATTTTACGTTTACTCTGACCCCAATCGCGACACCCGCCAACACACTATTAGTATTGTATTCTTGGCTTCTGCAACGGGCGAACCTCAAGCCGCCGACGATGCTAAAAGTTTAAAAATTTTTGAATCTTGCCAGATTCCTCGTGAATTGTGTTTCGATCACGATCGCATTTTACGAGATTATTGGCGTTACCGTCATTATGGATTGCGGCCACGTTTGTAGGGTGAGGATTTGTTAACCGCCGATGCACGCGGATTAACGCAAATTGATTGCTATGATTTATCGGTGATTTATCTGTGTTAATCTGCGGTTAAATTCATTAAACTAAATTCTATGGCAAGCTTGACAATATTAGGTGGAGGTGCTTGGGGTTCGGCCTTGGCAAATCTGGGAGGCAAAAAAGGCGATCGAGTTAATTTGTGGTCGCGCAGCAGTTCTGTTAATCTAGACTCAGTTATAACGGGTGCGAATGTTGTTGTTTCGGCAGTTTCGATGAAAGGGGTGGGCGCAACAGTCGATCGACTTTTGGCGTTAGAGTTAAGTCCCAGTACAATTATAGTGACTGTCACCAAAGGTTTAGACCCTGCGAGCACACGCACTCCGTCTCAAATTTGGCAAAATGCTTTTCCTAACAATTCAATTGTGGTACTTTCCGGCCCCAATCTTTCCGAGGAAATTCAGCAGGGATTGCCGGCTGCAACGGTAGCGGCGAGTTCGGATTTAGCGGCGGCCAAACAAGTCCAAAATATTTACAGTTCCGATATTTTTCGGGTTTATGTGAATGAAGACCCGCTGGGGACTGAGTTAGGTGGAACTTTGAAAAATGTGTTTGCGATCGCCGCTGGTGTTTGTGACGGTTTACAATTAGGAACTAATGCTAAATCTGCTTTGCTGACTCGCGCTTTGCCAGAAATGATTCGGGTGGGAGCTCGTTTGGGAGCTCGCGCAGAAACTTTTTATGGTTTGTCTGGTTTGGGAGATTTGCTCGCTACTTGCAACAGTCCTTTATCGCGCAATTATCGGGTTGGTTTCGGATTGGCTGAAGGCAAATCTTTAGAGCAAATTTTGCACGAATTGCAGAGCACTGCTGAGGGAGTCAATACTACTAATGTGTTGATTGATTTGGCTAATCAACGCGGCATTGAAGTGCCTGTTTCTCGTCAAGTTTATCGCTTATTAAATGGTGAAATTACTGCTGAGCAAGCCGTTTTATCCTTGATGGAACGAGCTTTGAAACCGGAGATTTTATAACCTGTATCACTGGATAGGTAAGGACTTAAGCAACGCCTAAGCCCCTACCCGTAGCTGAAGTTTCAAGAAGTGGTGTCAGCAGTTGCTACTTATGAATTAAGAGTTGTAAGCGACATTGGTTGAGCGGTCAGATTGATGTTTTGAGCGCTCGGTAGAGAAAGAGTTTAAAGAATTGAAGATGAGTTGTGAATCCAAAACTCTTTAACTCATAGCTGCTACTTAACTCATAACTCATAACTTGCACAGCAAGTTACACCAGCTTTACATCTTGCCGTGCTGCATTACCTGTTGAAGGTGCTGGCGAATTTCCTGGGCGTGTTCCATGTCAGCTTGCTGCAATTTTTGAAACAGCTCAGCACAAGGCTGAGAACCGGTTTCTTGAGCATCTTTCATGTAAGTTTCGTAGGCTTTCAAAGCTTCCGACTTGTTTTGCAAAACTGTTAACAAATCATACTCGAGGTTGCTGATGACTGTACTACCGTTAGTGTTCATAAACTGACCTTCTGCTAGGATTTGTTCCAAGTTTGACCTATCCAGAGATGACTGTTCATCTATCTAGAAGGGTAGATAATTCTACTTTCCGCCGTAATAAAACGCAACTTCTTTATCTTTCAGCGGGGCGAAGTCAGCAGCAACAAGCATTTTATCGAGCTCGTTTTGAGGCAGATGTTTGACACCGATTCGGACAATGCGCGATCGCATGGTATTTGACACGCCACTGCGCTGTCTGCCGGCTTCTAATCCCATCACTTGCTTGTAGAGGTCTAATTTTGCTTGCGGAATCGGAGTACCGTCAAAGTCGATTCCAGAGGCGATCGCAACATCGATCGCATCTGCACCAGTTGTAGATTGAGCCGCTGAGTTTGTTTCTGAAGACATTGTGCTGTGTTATCAAAGTTTGCTGTGCAAGCATTTTATCAGAGAATCTGCTACATAAATTATTCAATCTAAAATCTAAAATCTAAAATCGATTGACTTCGCTCAAATCCACATTTCCGCCGCTAACAATCACGCCAATCCTCGCATTTTTAGCCTGCACAACACCTGACAACAAAGCCGCCGCTGCTAACACTCCCGTCGGTTCAACAACTATCTTCATGCGTTCCCACATAAAAAACATTGTCTGGCGAATTGCCTCTTCTGAAACTGTTGCCATATCATCAACGTAATGCAGCACCAAAGGAAAGGTTAATTTTCCCAAAGATGGCGTGCGCGCACCATCAGCAATCGTATCTGGGTTAGTAACAGTTTGTAGCGTTTTCGTGCGGAACGATCGCGTCGCATCGTCTGCTTGCTCCGGTTCTACTCCTATTACTTTACACTGCGGAGACAAAGTTTTTGCGGAGAGCGCGCATCCCGACAGCAAACCCCCGCCACCGCAGCAAACCAGCAGCAAATCCAACTCCCCAACTTCTGCGATTAATTCCAGTGCCGCCGTACCTTGTCCCGCAATTACCCACGGATGATCGTAAGGAGGAATAATTGTTAAGTGTCGTTCTGCGCCAATTTTAGCGGTTAAGTCTTCGCGGGAAACTTGAGTGCGATCGTACAAAATAATCTCTGCACCGTAGCCGCGAGTCGCCTCTTGCTTGACTTTTGGCGCATCTGCTGGCATGACAACAGTAGCAGGAATTTGTAACAACTGGGCCGCAAGGGCGATCGCCTGCGCGTGATTTCCCGAAGAAAAAGTTAGCACTCCCCGCTGTTTTTCGGCTTCAGATAGCTGCATCAAAGCATTGCAAGCACCCCGAAATTTAAACGAACCCGTGCGCTGAAAGTTCTCGCACTTGAAAAATACCTGAGAATTTGTGCGTTTGTTGAAAGTTTCCGAAGTCAGCACCGGCGTCTTGAAAGCTTTGCCCTGCAATCGATTTGCCGCCGCATCCACCTCGGCGAAACTGACTGGCAAGGAATTTTGGGCACTGAATGAGGCACTCATAGATTTTAGATTTGGGCGATCGAGGACTGTATTTGTAGGGTGGGCATTCCCCGCTTCACTCCTACCATTAAATTATAAATTTTTATTATATTTTGGAGGGCAAGAATTATTAGGTGTTGCGCTTAATGGTTAAAAAAATTGTTGACTAAAATCAAAATTATGACAATTTATTATCAAAAATTAAAGGGGAGTTTGTACTTGCAGAGGAAAGGGATTAATGAATACAAATTTAACCACCGCCCGATTAATTGTAGGGAAACGGCACGGCGCAGTGTCCTGATTTCGGGTAACGGGTAAAATAAACCGAATTGGATGGTGAAATTGCCCTCGCGAGTGCGATCGACTTCAACCATCGACACCAACGCAAAAGAAGACACGGCAATGCCATTTTTCTGCCCAAAAAAGAGCGACTAAATTGTTTAACAATTACAAAAAAAAGGACACAGTATTACTATGTCCTTACCTCTGTATTGTAGGGACACAGCATCGCTGTGTCCCTAACCGTACCGATATCCCGATTAGGATTCTTGCCGTTTAGAACAAGAACAATTCAGAATTACCGGTCGGTCCCAAATTGACATCGACAGTAGCAAACAAACTGTTACCACCAACCGTAGAACCGTTGCTATCGTAATACAGTTTAGTAGACAAACCGTCGTAGATAGCCATGATGGACGGCCCGGTTAAAGTTGCTTCAAACACAGTTACATCAGACACTGTGCTGCTGTAAGCGTAGAAACTCGAAGCCAAGGACACTCCGGTGGTAAAGCCTGCAAAGCCAGTGCTGTCGAGGTTAATTACATCATCAGCAATGCTGTAATTGGTAATTAAGTCGCCGCCGTCAGCAGTAGTTCCGCTGAACACAAACACATCTAAACCAGCACCGCCGTTGAGAACATTGGTTCCCACACCACCTATTAAAGTGTCATTCCCGATGCCGCCGTTGAGAGTATCGCTACCGCCACCGCCGAAGAGGCTGTCATTACCATCGTCGCCGGAAATGCTGTCGTTACCCAAACCGCCGTCGAAAATGTCCGCACCGCTGCCGCCGCTGAAGATGTCAGCAAACTCAGTACCAGTGACGCTGTTATCAGCCGCATCTCCGGTAAACAAGACAGGAGATGTGAAGTTGTAACCGCCAGCACCAGAACCGAAATTGTTAAAGGCGACGGGGAAAGTGTTTCCAGCAGCAGTTAAATCCGCAACGCTACCTGAGTTGGTAGTAGTACCACTGGCAGAAGGTGCGATCGTACCTGTAAATACAAAGTCCGCCGTTCCCAGATTGCTAGCAGCAGTACCCAGATTCGCAATCAAGGTAGAACCACCGGCTACGGTACCGTTCGAGTCAAAATACAACACCGTCTCGTTCGAGGCATTAGTAAATGCGAAGAAACCAGCACTTGTAGAATTGCCCAAGGCTTTAGCTTGTGCAGCTTCCAAAGAGGCATAACTGCCGCCTGTGAAAATCACGAACTCTTTGCCAGTAATGTCAGGAGTT
>NZ_JAUBPI010000144.1:0-551 GCF_036700645.1 Microcoleus sp. S36b_A4
GATGCTCGATCGACTCTACTGTTTCTACAACTGGTTCAGATTCTGGTTGAGGATGCTCGATCGACTCTACTGTTTCTACAACTTGCAAATTTTCGACTATCTGTTCTGGTTGAGAATGCTCGATCGACTCTACTGTTTCTACAACTGGTTCCGATGCTGGTTCATGATGCTCGATCGACTCTACTGTTTCTACAACTGGTTCAGATTCTGGTTGAGGATGCTCGATCGACTCTACTGTTTCTGAAACTTCTAGATTTTCGACAATCTGTTCTGATTGAGGATGTTCTCTCAACTCTACGGTTTCTGAAACTTCTAGATTTTGGACAATCGGTTCTGATTGAGGATGTTCTCTCAACTCTACGGTTTCTGAAACTTCTAGATTTTGGACAATCGGTTCTGGTGGAGAAGGTTCGATCGGGAGTATCTCACTTTTGTAAAAAATGTTTTTTACAAAAGTCAGCATCCTGCTTGCTTGTTTAGATATCTGTAGCGAGTAAGATGATCTGGTTCCTGTGACACCCAAACTGAGATGCTTCCCTGTTATCGGCTGT
>NZ_JAUBPI010000144.1:651-10884 GCF_036700645.1 Microcoleus sp. S36b_A4
ACGGTTTCTGGAACTGGTTCTGATTCTGGTTGAGGATGTTCTCTCAACTCTACGGTTTCTGGAACTGGTTCTGATTCGGGTTGAGGATGTTCTCTCAACTCTACGGTTTCTGGAACTGGTTCTGATTCTGGTTGAGGATGTTCTCTCAACTCTACGGTTTCTGGAACTGGTTCTGATTCTGGTTGAGAATCATAAAGCAACTCTTCAGTTTCTGGAACTGGTTCCGATGCTGAATGAGAATCATAGAGAGACTCTTGCCTATCTGAAACTTGGAGATTTTCGACAATCGGTTGCGATTCGGATTGATGAGAATCCGCGATCGAGTCTTGAATTTCTGCCGCTTCTTGCAGATTTCGATCGACCTCCGGTTCGCTATGAACCAGATTTTCTTCCGGTTTCTTTTCAGCCGCTGTCAGCCTTAAAAACACATCTTCCAGAGTAGCGCGAGAGCGGCGCATTTCGCACAGTCCAAATCCAGAGGCGACGATAGCTGTAGCAATTTCTCGTCCGGGTTCTCTTTCCGGTTCGCACAATGCCCGCAGGCGGTAGCGACCGACTAAAAATTGATTGCTTGGAATCAATTCCACCGATCGAACTCCCCGCAAATTTTCCAAAGAAGGCAACAGCAGACTGTTTACCAAATCGGCCTCGCCTTCAACTTCGACTTCGTAGCCCTCTCCCGCAGCCAACTCTACCATCAAATTTTCGGGACTACCCGCAGCGACGATTTTACCGCGATTGATGATGGTAACGCGGTTGCAAGTCATGCTGACTTCCGGCAGAATGTGCGTGGAAAGAATAATTGTGTGCTGGCCACCAAGGCTTTTGATTAAATTGCGGACTTCGATGATTTGTCGGGGGTCGAGGCCGACGGTTGGTTCGTCTAGGATAATCACTGGGGGGTCGTGGACGATCGCCTGCGCGATACCGACACGCTGGCGAAATCCTTTAGAAAGCTTGCGGATTAAAACTTTGCGTTTATCAACCAGGCCGCAGCGTTCGATCGCGGAGGTAACTCGTCGCGCGCGATCGCCCGCAGGTACTTGCTTAATCCGGGCGACAAAAAACAGAAACCCTTCCACAGTCATTTCTGGATACAGTGGCGGGTTTTCCGGCAGATAGCCGATGCGCTGTCTGACGGCCATCGAGTCTTCGTGAACATCCATGCCGGCGATGCGGGCCGTACCGCTGGATGCCGGCAAATATCCCGACAAAATCCGCATGGTTGTGGTTTTGCCAGCGCCGTTTGGCCCCAAAAACCCGAGAATTTCTCCTGATTCGACCGAGAAGGACACGTCCGCGATCGCTGCGGTCGAACCGTAAGTTTTGCTTAAGTGTTCTACTTCAATCATTTGTCAGAAGTCACGCGATTTTAGGTTTTAGGTTTTAGATTTACTTTACCAACCACAGGCGGGACGCCTGTTCCACGAAGGGGAGAGTCCCGCCCGATCGGCGGGTCGATCGAAATTTATGGCGAAATTTTTAATTTGATTTTGTCTTCCAGTGTAGTCTGGCAAGAACCAAATCTATCATAAGGGTCGATCGGACTTTGAAGCAAAATGGTAGGTAGTAGGGTGCCAAGCG
The DNA here is from genome assembly GCF_036700645.1 of Microcoleus sp. S36b_A4. Lineage (NCBI taxonomy): Bacteria > Bacillati > Cyanobacteriota > Cyanophyceae > Oscillatoriales > Microcoleaceae > Microcoleus > Microcoleus sp. S36b_A4. The sequence goes on from NZ_JAUBPI010000144.1 coordinate 2,236, forward strand.
CGGAAATGAGTAGCCGATGTACATCGAATCGCTACCAACTGACGCACCCTACCAGTAGAGTCCGTGCCTGACCGAACCCTCAACTAGCTGCCTTCGCTACAGACGCGGGGCTGTTTCTAGGTTTAGTAGCGCTTACGCGCCCCTCCGCGTAACGCGCCTTCGCGGTTCGTTCAAAAAAATCTCAACTCTTTTTCCAAATCTTAATTTCCCCCAACCAACCCGCACTAACAATAGTCTTACCATCGCTGCTAATAGCCACAGCACTAACATAGCCAGAATGCCCGCTCAAATTACCTCTCAATTCGCCCGATCGCACATCCCAAAGTCTCACACTCTTATCCCAACTCCCAGTAACCAGCGTAGTGCCATCCCGACTGAAAGCCACCGACCAAACTCCGTCAGTATGCCCGCTTAAACGCCGAATTAACTGCCCGTTTGTGGCATTCCACAAACCGATTGTACCGTTGCTATTTCCCGCAGCTAAACTCTTGCCGTCGGGAGTAAAAGCTAGCGACAAAACAGCCAAGTTTTTGCCGCTAATGGTGCGAATTTCTTGACCCGTAGCTAAATTCCAGAACTTAATAGAACCGTCTTTGCTGCCGCTAGCTAAAGTTTTGCTATCTGGACTGATGGCAACTGCATTCACCAACCCAGAATTCCCGGTCAAAGTCCGCAGCAATTCCCCCGTTTTCGGGTTCCATATCTTAATCGTTTTGTCCCAACTGCCGCTGGCTACAAATTGACCATCAGGACTAACGGCAACGCTCGAAACTGCATTGGAATGGCCGCTTAAAGTGCGTACAACCGCGCCAGTTTCTAAATTCCAAATTTTCACAGTTTTGTCGTCGCTGCCGCTAGCTAATACCTTGCCATCCGCACTCGCGGCCAGTGCGTTTACGGCTTCCGTGTGTCCTTGCAGGGTAGTTTTTAATTGCCCGCTGGGGAAATTCCAAACTGAGATAGTGCCGTTGCTATTTCCTGTAGTAAAATAAGCTGAAGCTAGGGCAAGGGAACTGACAACTTCGGAAGGCCCTTTGAGGGTATTTGTGGCAGCAAAGGCGATCGCACTTGCGGGCGTGCGGGGCGCATTATTCGCAGGAGTTTTCGGGTTTCCGGCAGTAGGAGATTGGGGAACTACTGGCAACGAAATAGTCGATCGCCATTTCATGAAAGTATTAATTTCTATTCCCGCCGCCACGATTTTATCGGAATTTTCCTCTAACCTAACAATGCCGTTAATTGCGACAACTCGCCCCGCGTCATCGAGTACCGGCCCGCCACTCATGCCGGCTCTCACTAAGTTATTGTATACCAAAGTATAACCGTTCCAGGGAGTTTGGCGGCCGGTAAGCTGACCTTCCGTAGCGATGAAAATCGGCTGTCTCAGAGAACCGCCGGATCTCGGCCAGCCGGCCACATAAGCCTTGTTTCCCTTAGTTGCTGCGGAATTAGCTAATTGAGCCAGGGGGTAGCTTTGAGTGCTGCTGAAAGGTACGATCGCCAAATCCGCACCGGGCATTCGCCGCACGAGGCTGTATGATACAGAGTGAGCTTGGCCGTCAGGAGTTACAACCTCGTAATCGCCGGCTTTATCGACAACGTGCCAGTTTGTGAGAATATAGTATGTGCTGCCTTGTTTCTCTAAAATTACTCCCGAACCGCCTTTTGGCCCCTGGATGCGAACAGTAATTTGTTGGGCAACGGTTTTAACTTTGTCGGCGGTTAATGCGAGGGCGATTTGAGGTGATGTCAGTGGAATAAGGGCGATCGAACTCAGGGCGATCGTAGCACTCAAAATAGCCGGAATTGTTCTGCTGTAATTCATTATTGTGTCAATTTAACATACCCACATATCAACTGACGGAAAAGTTATCCGGTTTGTGGCATATTGACAACGCCAAAATGCCTGTGCGATCGAACTTTCGACATTCGCACAAGCCTCAAAATATTTGACACCGCCCTCTGGCTAGCAGAAAAATTTAGAATCGGGAACCGCACCTAGCCTCAACAATAGCAACTGGCTGATCTCTATTCTTTTCTCGGCAAAGGATACTTTGAGCCGAACGCTGATCGGAAAAAGACCCATTAGCCATCCAGCCGAGGGGTGCGCCTGCGATCGCGCCGACTGCTAAACCAGTGATGAGGCTCCAAACAAGATGCTTTCTGGCGATCGGGTTTTCTTGCATAAAAATTTATCCTAAACACTTAGCCTTACCAAAAATACCACAAATAAAAGTTAGTTTCTTCCTCCTATTTACTTATTTCCTAAGTAGTAACCCATTATAGCGATTTCAATCGCCGAACGATCTAAAATCCCCGACTTGTGGGAGAAGCCGGGGATTTCTTGTGTAATTCTATGCCAAATCAAACAGCAAAAATTCAGCATCTGCCGTAGCTTCAATCGCCAACTCAGACTCGCCACTAACCGCCGCAGCGTCGCCATTTTCCAAAGGCAAACCGTTCAGCAAAACCGAGCCGCGAGCCACTTGCACCCAAGCGTGGCGATTCGGCTGCAAAGCATGAGAAACCCGCGAGTCTTTATCCAAAACAGCCGCATACAAATCAACATCTTGATGCACTTTCACAGCACCCTCTCTCGCATCTCGTGCCGCCACTAAGCGCAGTTTGCCGCGCCTTTCTGCTAGGGGAAACTCCCGCTGTTCGTAACTCGGTTTCAAGCCTTTTGTATCGGGTAACAGCCAGATTTGCAGCAAATGAACGGGGTCTGTTTGCGAGTTATTGAACTCGCTGTGCTGGATACCCGTACCTGCACTCATCCGCTGCACTTCACCCGGTTTAATCACTGCACCGGTACCCAAACTATCCTTGTGTTCTAATGCTCCTTCTAATACATAAGTAATGATTTCCATGTCGCTGTGCCCGTGAGTGCCGAAACCTTTGCCGGGGCTAACGACATCCTCATTAATTACGCGCAAAGAACGAAAATTCATATAATTTGGGTCGTAATAGCCGGCAAAAGAAAATGTGTGGTAACTGTCCAGCCAACCATGATTAGCGTGTCCTCTTGCTTCACTTTTTCTAACGGTAATCATCTTCTCCCCCTATTTAAAAAGCATGAAAATTGTGGTGTTTCTTTAGCAGCCCTGGACGTAGAAACCGATTGTTTTTAGGATAATAGTGCATCGCAGCTTTAATATCGGTGAAAAACCGGGTTTCTTTGGTATTGATGCCTAAGTCCTATTTAGTTGTCAAATGAAACCAAAAGCGGTTGATGCACGATTGGTTTCTCCTTGATTATTGCTGCTTTTAAAGTTTGCTATGAGCGCCGTCGCAAAATGGAGAATTTGCGGTAGACTTGCAGTTGCACATCGCCACAGTTTTTTTCTCAGTCACTTCAAAAGCTAGCGGCACAAATTCGCTACCTTTATGGGAACCGTCACAAAAAGGCTGATTTTTAGCTTGACCGCAGGTGCACCAGTAGTAAGTACCGGGTTCAAGTTCCATAACGGCGGGTTTTGTATCAGCAATCACAGGTTGGTTCATCGTGTTCTCCTTTTTGATTGATGCCAGATGCAGGAATATATTTATTGGTTTGGTTTGTTTTATTTCTGCGATGTTTATACTTTAAACCGAGTCAAGCTATTATGGGAAGTACGCACTTAAAAGTAGGGTAGTTACCAAAAGGATACTATGCAAGTCCAAGAAGTAAAAGTCGATCGAGCAAATTGCCCTGTAGAACGCACTCTAGAGGTGATTGGCGGGCGCTGGAAAGTCTTGATTCTGCGGGAGTTGTTTCCAGGAGTGAAGCGCTTTAACGAGCTGCAACGAGCTGTCAACGGCATTACTCAGAAGATGCTGACGCAGCAACTGCGGGAAATGGAATCAGACGGGATTGTGCACCGGGAAATTTACCTGCAAGTGCCGCCAAAAGTTGAATATTCGCTAACGCCTTTGGGCGAAAGTCTCAAACCGATTATTAATGCCATGCACGAATGGGGAATTCAGCATATTAGCGAAGATGGAAAATGAGCGGTTTCTAGATGGTTTTTTCCGTCTTCCGACAGATTTCAAATTTTCAACCTAGTTCAACAATAATAATATGAACAACATAGAGCGACTCGCCACCCTCAACCGCATCCGCAAACTCAGCCGCCTGATGGATACCGCCATTGGCATCCCCGGCACTAAATTTCGCATTGGTTTAGACCCCATTATCGGTTTAGTTCCGGGTGCTGGGGATATCGTAGATACCGCGTTTTCCGCCTACCTAATTTATTTAGCAACTCGATTCAACATTCCCCAAAAAACTCTAGGGAAAATGGTTTATAACATCGGTCTAGAAGCCGTGGTGGGTTCAGTACCGTTAGTCGGAGATATCTTCGATGCTTTTTATAAATCAAACATGAGAAATTTGGCGCTTTTAGAAGCACATCTCGCAGAAGTTGAACCCGAACTAGCCGCAGTTGCCGAACCTGTTCCTCAATCTATTAAATTGTAGGTACGGGTTTCACAAACAATAATTGTAAATAACCAGCAACCTCTCAAGCCCGCCCCCATCAAACGAAAAATCAGAATGTAGATTTTCCGCATTCGAGCCAAATTTAATGTTGATGTGGGTTATCTGTTATGGTGGCGGGTTTATCTAGATTGTTGGTACTCGTCAGATATTATTCGTCCAACACGCCCTTACGAAATAATCGCTGATGTCGTTTAACCGCTTCGACAAAAGCAATAACATCCGCTTCCAAACTATTAAAAGCCGTTACCAGTCTAACAGTACATTCATCCCACCGATAAAACAGAAAGCCCTCAGATAAAACCGCTGTAATTACCGATTCGGGAAGTTGAATAAAAATCTCGTTGGCTTCAACTCGATGGCAAAAATTCGCTCCCTCAACTCCCGCCAAACCTGCGGCTAATTTGGCTGCCATATTATTTGCATGAGCCGCATTCTTCAGCCACAAGTCATCAGTTATATACGCTTCCAACTGCGCCGACAAAAACCGCATTTTCGAGAAAAGATGCCCGCTGCGCTTGCGGTAAAAAGGGAAAGTCTTTGCTAATTCTTGATTAAAAAAAACCACAGCTTCCGCAGCCATCGCGCCATTTTTGGTCGCTCCAAACGATAGAATATCCACACCAGCCCGCCAAGTGACATCCGCCGGAGAACAGCCAAGACTGGCGACAGCATTGGCAAAGCGAGCTCCATCCATGTGCAGGTGCAAATTGTGAGCGCGAACTACTTCCGAAATGTGGGAAATTTCTGCTGGATTGTAGACTGTGCCGGCTTCCGTTGCTTGAGTGATGCTGACGGCTGCGGGCTGTACGTGGTGGACGACACCTGCACCAGCGCGATCGAGTATTTTTCCTAAAGTCTCTGCCTCGATTTTACCATGATTTCCTGTTAGTGTCACTAACTTTGCACCGCCTGTAAAAAACTCCGGTGCGCCGCATTCATCTACATTAATATGAGATGCTGCGTGACAGTAAACAGCCCCGTAAGGAGGAGTCATAACCGCAAGAGCCAGAGCATTAGCAGCCGAACCGGTTGCTACAGGAAAAACACTCACCGATGTCTCGAACAAATCCGAAAATTTAACTTGCAAACGCTGTGTATATTCATCATCTCCGTAAGACATCACAGCACCGGAATTAGCCGCTACAATCGCCGCCATAATCTCCGGCGAAACCCCGGTTGCATTGTCGCTACAAAAATTCATTAGAATAATTGGTAAATAGAATCTATAATATAACTCAATCCTCAGCAGTCAACACTCAAGCATTAAACCAAGAGGCAGAATTATGGCAGAATACCGCCAAATAGAATACCGCATCGGCAAAGACGGCAAAATTACCGAAACCGTCCTCAACGCCACCGGTTCGAGTTGCACCGAAACCACCGCCGGCATTGAAAAAGCTCTCGGAAAAGTAGAATCTCAAGACTTGCTGCCAGAATACTACCAAGGCGAAGAAAACTTGATCGTTGAACAAACGCAGACTTTAAAACAAGTTTAGAAGAGTTAAAGATGTTTGATATCCTCGGTGCAACAGTTGATGTAACAACAGTGCCTGCCTTCAGCTTCGCGCTAGCTATCGGGGGCATTTTTCTAATTTTAGTCTACCTTTATGCTGCATCTGAGGCGGGAGATGCGATCGAGTTTAAGTACGATAAAATTCTGCGGGAACGCATGAATCAGCTAGACATTCTCGATTGGCAAGATTTAGGCGAAAAAGCAGGCTTAAGTCGCTTTGGGGTGCGCTTAGTGCGGCAGGGAGACGTGGGAAAACTCACGCTAGACCAACTGAGACGGCTGGCAACAGTGCTGAATTTGAATTTTCAAGAGTTCGATCGCACTTTGAGCGCACTGCCAATGTCGGCTACAATCACAACTAATCCCAGCGAAATTGAAGAATTGAGGCAGCAGTGTTTCCGGTTGCGAGCAGAATTGCAGCAGCAAAAAGCTCAACTAACTGCCGATTTTCGCCGCGCTACCTTTGAACAGTTGCAAACTTTGTTAACCAACTATCCCGCCGCCCGCAAAATGGCAGAAGCCAAGCCGGATATGCCCGCCAAAAATCTCTCAGCTTTGTTTACTCCCTTAGACAATCTCTTGTCAAGTTGGGATTTTGAAATAATTGGTTCTGCGTGGGAACAAACTGCTTACAATCCGCAGTTGCACCAGCCGGATGTTGAGGATATAACCGAAGGAGAATTAGTTTATATTCGGTTTGTCGGCTATCGAGAGGGAGAGCGAATTCTTACTCCTGCTAAAGTTAGTCGCACCCTTCCAGCGGGAATGAAAAATAAAATCTAAAATCTAAAATCTAAAATCACCATGACTACACTTGCCAATAAAATCTAAAATCTAAAATCTAAAATCACCATGACTACAGTTGCCATTGACTTCGGCACCAGCAATACGGTTGTCTGCATTCTTAACCCGGATACGCAAACACCAGAAACTTTGAGATTAGGCGAGATGTCCCGCATTTTTAAAACGAAGAATTTGAGCGGAGATGTTCGAGAAATATCTGTAGTGCCGACTTTAGTCTTTGTGAAGAATGCCGGAGAGTTGGTGTTGGGAGAAAAAGTGCGATTGCAGCGTTTGGGACAATCCCAGCCAGACCGTTTTTTCAAAGCTTTTAAACGCAATTTAGCTGCAGATTTTCAGCCGCCGCCTCGCAACTTAGACGGCGAAACCTACACACCAGAATCAGTAGCCGAACAGTTTATTAAAAGTATTTGGAAACAATTATATTTACAAAATATACAGGCAGAAAAAGTAATTTTTACAGTTCCCGTTGGAGCATTTGAGCGATATCTAGATTGGTTTCGTGACTTAGCAGAAAGTTTGGGAGTTGCGGAAGTTCAGGTAATAGATGAATCCACAGCCGCCGCCCTGGGATATGCAGTAAAACGCCCCGGTTCTCTAGTTTTAGTAGTTGATTTTGGTGGCGGAACTTTAGATTTAAGTTTAGTCCGCACTGCTCTAACCCCCCCCTTACCCCCCCTTAGTAAGGGGGGGAGAAATCTCGATTCCCCCCTTAGCCAGGGGGAGAGAAATCTCGCTTCCCCCCTTGACAAGGGGGAGAGCAATCTTGCTCCCCCCCTTAGCAAGGGGGGGCTGGGGGGGGTGCGTGCCGAAGTGTTGGCAAAATCCGATGCTTATGTCGGCGGCGAAGATATTGACATCTGGATTGTCGAAGATTATTTGCGGCAAATTGGTTCGTCACGCGCAGAAGTCGGCCCAGTGGGCTGGCAAAACTTATTAGAAATAGCGGAAAAATTAAAAATTCAACTTTCTCAAGTTAATGAGGCGAAGGAAAGCTGGTTTGACGATGAAAATTTTATGTCTTACGACTTGCAACTAAACCGAGACAAGCTTGAGGAAATTCTGGAATCTAGGCAGTTGTTAGAACAGTTGCGGGAAAGTTTAGATGAAGTGCTGAGTATTGCACTGGGGAAAGGTATCGGTAAAGCAGATATAGAACAGGTTTTGCTGGTAGGAGGAACTTCTCTAATTCCGGCTGTATCTAATTTAGTGGTTTCGTATTTTGGGCGGCAAAAAGTCCAAAGAGACAAGCCTTTTGAAGCAGTGGCGCACGGTGCTTTAGCCTTGACACAATTAGCGAGTGTTGACGATTATTTGCGCCACAGCTATGCAATTCGCCTCTGGGAACCTTATGCTAATGCTTATGCTTATTCGCCGATATTTAGCAAGGAAATGAAGTATCCCTGTCAAAGTTCCGAAGAGTTGACGCTGCAAGTGGCAATTGAAGGGCAAAGGGAAATTCGGTTAGATATTGGGGAAGTGGCGGAGGTATCGCAAGCGGAGGTTACTTTTAACGAAAAAGGGCAAATGACGAGCAGCTTGCTCAATAAAAAAACGGATTTTCGGTCTCTGGAAAGCCACCATCAGCAGGTTTGCGTAGCGCATTTGAATCCGCCTGGGGTATTGGGAATTGACAGGATTTCGGTGAGTTTTGAGGTGGATGAGAGGCGGGTTTTGTTGGCGACGGTGCGGGATTTGGTGACTGGTAAGGTGTTGGTGGAAAAAGGGGCGATCGCCAAACTGCAATAATGGTAAAATTTTTAGATAACATTCGGATATTGAAAGAGACTGTTGGCGAATGTCTGAGGGGTTTCACCCCTCAGACATCGCCGTCCTGAATAGGCAGAATGATTGT
>NZ_JAUBPI010000145.1:0-10579 GCF_036700645.1 Microcoleus sp. S36b_A4
AGATTTTAGATTTTAGATTTTAGATTTTAGATTTTAGATTTTAGATTTTAGATTTTAGATTTTAGATTTTAGATTTTGGATTTTGGATTTTGGATTTTGGATTTTGGATTTTGGATTTTGGATTTTGGATTTTGGATTGAAGAATTGAAGAATTGAAGATTGCTAAATTCTGATTTTGTATAAATTGTCAAGCACTTTATATTAAGATTTATTGTGGTGGCGCTTCCAAAATTAAAAGTGTGTGCTAGGATATAACCCCTTATTAGCAAAGCCTTGAAATCCAAATTAAAGTCAATCGGGGATCTGGAATCTACACCTGCCATGAACGTAAAAACATCAGCAAAAGTTAAAACTCTCGGAGACGCTGCATCTGGAGCGATTGAGAAATATTTCCGCAAAAGTATAGCGCACGAGGCTGAAGTTATCAAAGACAAAGACGCGGAAGAACTTCATCAAATGCGCGTGGGATTGAGACGTTTGCGATCGGCTGTGACTGGTTTTGCTCCGGTTTTAGATTGGCCAAAAGAGGCTTCTGAACGTAAAATTGGTAAGGTGGGGCGGATTCTGGGAACGCTCAGGGATTTGGATGTGATGCTCGAAAGTCTCCAAAACCGCTATTACCCGAATTTGCCCACTGACGAACAGAAAGTTTTGGATAAGGCTTTGTTGAATTTGCTCAAACAGCGCCACCGGGCTTTGAAAGGGGTGAGGGCGATTTTAGAGCACAAAAGCTACGAATCGCTGAAGCAGTCGATCGAGGATTGGCTGGAAAAACCGAAGTTTCAGGCGATCGAACATTTGCCAATTGCTGAGGTTTTGCCAGATTTACTGTTACCTCAAGTCAGTGAGTTTTTCCTGCATCCGGCTTGGCTGTTGGGTACGGAATATGAGGATGGTAAAGTTAAAGTTGTTGATGATTTAAATGCTGAGGCTGTCGAAGAGAAGTTAGCAGCCGAGGGAACTATTCTGCACGATTTGCGGAAGCAAGCTAAGCGAGTTCGCTATTTGATGAATCTGTTTGGAGATTTTTACAGCGAGACTTACGAAGTTTATGTCGAAGATGTGAAAGCTGTTCAGGAATGTTTGGGCGATATTCAAGACAGTGAAGTTTTAGGCGAGTTTCTGACAGATTTTGTCGAGCGTGATCTGAAAAAAGAGTTGCCGAAGTTGGCTGGTTTGTTGGCCGCAAATCGCTATGCAGCTTGGCAAAAATGGCAGGTTTTGCAGCGCCGGTATTTGAGTTCGGAAATTCGGCAAGGTTTGCGATCTGCTTTAATTCATCCTGTGGTTAAAGATGCTGTTAATGGAAAGTTGCCCCAGGAAAGTTAGGTTTTTCGGGCCCAGAGAATGCGATCGACTGGCGGGAGGGACTAAAAGAGGGATATTTGTAGGGACACGGCATTGCAGTGTCCTTCATTGTGTAACTCAATAAAGGGCGATCGCGCTTTGGGATAGGTTCAAGAAAACATCTTAACAATTATTCTTTCCAGTAACATCGTTTCCGGTTGCATCAGAATCATAAAATCGAGTCAACAGTTAACACTCACATATTCAGTTTTTCGACTCCTCCTTCTACAGTCAACAGTCAACAATCATTCCGGTATAACCGGAATTGATATAACGAGTTAAAATCCGAATTACTTCACCAGGTGAAGTAAAAGAAAGGACGATAGCATTTTTTACCATACCAAGTCACGACTGCAACCACTTCATAAACTTATTCGTCACAGTACCAATAGATTCTCCCACTTGTTTCTTCAACCGCCACCGCTGAAACGCTTCTTCGTAATCTTCCCCTTCAGTTTGATAAACATTCCAAGCATTCAGCGACAATCCCAAGCCCCACGTGAGTAAAATGAACAGTGACCAAGAAAGCTCGTGCGAACCTGCTAGGTTAAACAAAACTAGAAAAGTATTGATAATTGCGTACTTTGTCACATTTTTCTGCAATTTGCGACGACGGTAAGAGTTAAAAACCAGCTTTTCTTGAAATTCTCCTCTAGTTGCTAACCATTGCTGTTCCGCCGCTACAATATCCTGTTCGGAAATGCCCAATTCCGCTGCAATCTCGAAAAGCTGCACTCTGGATAATTCCCCTTCATCCTGTCGCCGCGCGATCGCAAGCTGTAAAATACCCTGAGCATCCTCTGAACCGTAAATGTGATTTATTTGACTTTCATTTGTCGCCATAACAGGTTTCCTATAATTTCTCACATCCTTTCTATGATAGATATAGACGCAGTTAAACGACAGGTAGTGACATTGGCGGATTTCAACACCCGGACATTTGAGTGAGCGAGACTCCTGACTATGGGAGGGGAAATCGAAGAACCGATATATTTCCCCAAATTGCAACTAACGGGACTTAAACAAATTTTAAGCCCAAACAAAGCCTAAACTGGCTTTATAAGCGGAGAATACGTCCCAATTTTGGTTCAACCATTTCACAAACCTAAAAGATATGGCTGTCCGAAATGCTTCGAGTGCATAGCGTAAAAGTGTTTAAAGGTTTGTTTGCCCATCTGCGCCTTAATCCTCCTGTTAAGGTATGCCACAAAATGAAAGTGTAGGCACAAAACACCATAATAAAATGTCTTTTAAGGCTGCTTTCATCTCTGACTTGATATTCATTTAACCCCAAGCAGCCCTTGGCTTCCCGATAGAAAACTTCGACCCAATTTCTTTGTGAATAAGTTTTTACTATCCACTCCTCTGTAGCTGTTGATAAGTCAAAATTACTCATCAAATAATCTATTTCAGTCGCGGTATCGAAAGTCTCTGCATTCATGACGATGGCTATTACTTTCTTACCTGTGCATTTTGATAACTCGACTTCTTGAATTGCTACCCATACTGTTCTCGGTCTTTCTAGAGCGAGTTGTATGGGAGCATCCCACTTTTGCAGTCAGTATAAATACTCAGACTATTGTCTGGCTAAGCTGATGGCATAATATAGCAAAACCATTTGATTTGTAAACAATCGATTCAATCATCACAAGCGTTTCAGGTTGTTCTACATTCACAACTCAAATAGACTTGCTATAGAAAGCAGATAAATTACCATAATCCAAGTTCGCATGACCCCAGAAGAACAGCAGAAGATCAAAATAAATCTCCAAGAAATAGCAGAGATCCTTTATAAGAATACCCCAGTAGACAATCTACAAAGCTTTGAATCCGTAGAACTGAGTGTGAGAGAACATTTAATTGAGACAGTAGCACCAGAAATTAGCGTTTTTTTTTTCAGTCGGCGGGGGGAAAAGGTTCGGGTAGAAAAAGAACCATAAAAAGTTGTGTAGGAGAAATAACTATATCGAGTAAACAAGCCCAAAGGCTGGGAATAAAGAAGGGAAGTCGTCTGAGTTTTAATTTGGAAAAATGTTGTTTATTATTAGTGGGAAATGAATCTTTTGCCAATGCCGAGAGAGACCTCAAAATGTTGACAGGAATTTATGTACCGCACAGTACACAACATCGACTATTAGAGCGTTACGAATTCTCCTCGGCTCAAGCTACGGAGCAAGTAGAAGCATTGAGTATAGACGCAGGAAATGTCAGACTGAGAACTCATGAAGGAGAAGAAAGTATCTGGAGGAACTATAAGGCGGTTAAGGTACATCGCCTTTGTAGGGGCAGCTTTTTTCCAAAATAATCCAGATTTAGTGGCATGGGTAAATAGGCAACCTCAAAGTGAAGCGATAACCTGCTTGGGGGATGGTCATGATGGGGTGTGGAATCTGTTTAAGCAAATTGGGACTCTTGAGAAAAGAAGAGAGGTACTCGATTGGTATCAGGGGAATAGAAAATCTACATAGAGTAGGAGGTTCGCTCAAACGATTGAGGAGAGCGAAGAACCAACTGTGGCAAGGAGTAACAATAGAAGCTATAGCTGAATTTATAGGAGTTAGAGCTAAAGAAAGTAAAAATTTCCAGAATTATCTCCGAAAACATCAGTCAAGAATCCCAGATTACCAAAATTATCTTTATTCAGGGTATTGATATTGGTTCGGGAGCTGTAGAGTCTTTAATTAAACAGATTGGAGCAAGAATTAAGATTGTAGGTGCACAGTGGAACGAAAAAAATGTGCCTCAAATTTTAAGACTGAGATGTGCATATTTAAATAACGACATCAAGCTCGGTATTTCTGCTTAGTTAAAAAGCGGGATGCTCCCCTTTCTCATACCATCTTAGATTAAAGGGTTAAATAATTGAGAATGACTGATTGTGTATTGGTTTGGAGCACGGGCCTAGAGTTGCATTTTTTTAAACTTGTATCACAATCGATAATTGGGTATAAATATCTAAAACTGCCCAAACAACAAAAAGCAAGCTGAACGTTAGTAGATTCGATTCAATTGCTCGCCTGCGATAACTCACACAATATAATAGAAGATAGATTTTTAGTATAGGCGAGATTCCTACCTTGACTACTCCGATTCCTCAAAACTTTGTGCAAACGATCGCCAAACAGCGCGGTGTCACAGATGCCGAGTTAGAAACTGTGTTTATGGCTCTCGACGGTCAATCTACAGCGACCATCGCCACAAAGCTTGGCATTAGCGACATCGCCGTTCGCAAAAGACTCGGCGAAGTTTACAAAAAGTTTCAGATCGGGGGGAACGGCCCTGGAAAGCTTTCGGAATTGAGGCATCAGTTGCTGTTTTCATACCACATCGATCAGGGAACGAGCGATTTTAGTGGAGGTAAAGGCTCTCTATTGAAGATGGCGATTGGACACCGACAGGAAGATTGGGGCCAAGCACCGGATGTTTCGGTTTTTTACGGACGCACTGAAGAATTAACTACTTTAAAGCAGTGGATTGTATCAGATAATTGTCGCGTGGTAGCGCTGCTTGGTTTGGCAGGTAGCGGCAAAACAACTCTGTCGGTGCAGTTGGCAAAACAGGTACAGAATGAGTTTGATTTTGTGATTTGGCGATCGCTGCGATCGACACCAACACCATCCGACTTCCTAGGAAGCTTAATTCAACTTTTTTCTCACCAACAAAAACCCGATGTACCCATCGACCTCAACAGCAAAATTTCGCGCTTGGTCGAGTATCTGCGGAAACACCGCTGTCTGGTAATTTTAGACCATTTTGAAGCGGTTCTCAGACCAGAAGAATTAGCGGGACACTACCGCGAAGGCTGCGAAGGATATCGAGATTTAATTGTGCGGCTGTGTGAGGTCAATCACAATAGCTGTTTACTGCTAGTTAGTTCGGAAGAACCTACAGAACTGGCTTTGCTGGCGGGAGAAAAAGTGCGGTCTTTAAAACCTGCTATTTCCGAGGAAATAGCGCGGGAAATTTTCCAAGAAAAAGGTTTGTCGCCTCAAGATCAAGAGTTGGAAATCTTGTTATCCCGGTACGGAGGCAATCTGTTAGCATTAAAGATTGTAGCGACAACAATTAACGAGTTTTTCGAGGGAAATGTTTTAAAGCTTTTGGAAGCAACGGCGTTATTTATTGAAGAACATATCAGCAATTTGCTGGCGCAGCAGTTCGATCGAATGTCGAGTTCCGAACAAGATATTGCCTACTGGATTGCTATTGCTCAAAGCCAGATTTCCCTAGCAACTTTACGAGAGCAGATGTTCGCCAATTCATCGCTTTCGGATTTGCTAAAAAATCTCGATTCTCTGGGTCGTCGCTCGCTGATTGACAAAATTAGTGAGGGCGGGGAAACTGTTTTTCTGCTTCAGCCTTTGATCGTGCAATATGTGACGGATAGATTAGTCGATCAGATTCGAGCAGAGGTTTTGGAGACGGTTAAGACCCAAGGAATAGAAAGGATGCGGCTGTTGAAAACTCACAAATTGAGCATCAACATTGCTAAACGGAAAGGGAATAAAGGCGAACCAAGTCGCTCTATTTTAGCATTAGTAAAAAATAGGTTGCAAGTGTTGTTTGTGAAGACGACAGGCTTTGAAGAACCGCTAAATATCTTGAATAAAGTAGCCTCTGATCTCGATGATAAATCGATTCTTGAGGTGGGATATGCTAGGGAGAATTTGGCGCAGATTATTTCAGAAATTCAGTGCTAAGGATCGCGAATTAAATAACTTACAATTTTAATTGTTATTGTGGGATGGGCGTCCCGCCCGTCGAAAAAGGACGGGCGGGACGCCCATCCCACTTTCAAAAGTGGAAGTTATTTAATTCTCATTTCTAACAAAAAGGCGATCGCCCTTTGACAAAAGCGATCGCCCAATTTTCAAAACAAACAGAGTTCGATAAAATTATTTGACAATGCCAAAAACCGATGCAGATTCAGACCCTGTAATTTTGTCCAAAGCAGGCGATTTTTGAGCTTGAGCAATTTTGGGAACCAAAAGTTGATTCGCATAAATCCGAGGATTTTGTTGAGCAATTTGGATGTAAGATTGGCGGACTTCTGCGTTGACTGCGACAGTCTTGGCATCGTAGACTTGCATCGCCATGTTGGGATAAAAACCAATGCCGACAATCGGTATCAAAAAGCAAAATGCGATCGCCACTTCCCGAGGTTTAGCATCAATAAACGGTGCATCACCAGGCAAAACGCAACTATTACCAAAACAAACCGCTTCATCCAGATTGTTTCTCTGATTCTGCAGATTTAGATCCTCAAGGTCGCAAGCAGCTAGGGTGCCACAGTTGTAAAATAACTGTCGCAGCATCGAGAGCAAATAAATCGGCGTCAAAATCAGTCCTACTGCCGCCAGGAACACTGTCACCGCGCGGAAAGAACCGCTGTACATATCGCTAGTTGCGACGCCCACAAACACTGAGAGTTCGCTAGCAAAACCGCTCATGCCGGGGAGTGCCAAAGATGCCATCGCGCCTGCGGTAAACAAGGCAAACACTTTCGGCATAACTTTCCCAATCTCGCCCATCTCGTCCATGATCATTGTATGGGTGCGATCGTAAGTAACGCCAGCCAGGAAAAACAATACGGAGGCGATTAAACCGTGGGAAATCATTTGCAACAGCGCCCCGTTGATTCCCAAATCAGTGAAGGAAGCAATACCCAACAACACGAATCCCATGTGAGAAATCGACGAATTCGCTAAGCGGCGCTTCATGTTCGATTGGCCGAAGGAATTCAGCGCGCCGTAGATAATATTGACTACGCCGAGCACCGCCATAATCGGTGCAAAGTAAACGTGTGCTTGGGGAAGAAGTTCCAAATTCAGGCGAATCAGTCCGTATCCGCCCATTTTCAGCAATACGCCGGCCAGAATCATCGATACGGGAGAAGATGCTTCACCGTGGGCATCAGGTAGCCAAGTGTGGAAGGGGAAAATCGCCAGTTTCACACCGAAGGCAATCAGCAATCCCGCATAAAGGAATAATTCTAAACCCAGTGGGTAGTCCTTCAAGCCTAGTTCTACCATGTCGAAGGTGGGGGTGCCTCCGCCGTAGAATGCCATTGCTAAGGCAGCTATCAAAATAAAGATGGAAGCGCCTGCGGTGTAAATCAAGAATTTGGTAGCTGCGTAGCGACGGTTTTGTCCGCCCCAAATCGAGATTAGCAGGTACACCGGAATTAGTTCGAGTTCCCAGACAATGAACAGCAGCATGATGTCTTGGGCGACGAACACTCCTATTTGTGCGGAGTACATCACCAGCATTAGGAAGTAGAAGAGTCGTGGCTTGCGATCGACTTCCCAGGCTGCAAAGATTGATAGCGTCGTCACCAATCCCGCCAACAGTACCAACGGAACTGACAGTCCGTCAACGGAAACAGACCAGTTGAGGCCTAAAGAAGGTATCCAGGAATATTGCTCGACGATTTGGAAAGTAGAGATGCTCGGATCGTAATGAGTCCAAAACACCCAGCACATTAATACAAAATCTGCAATACCTACGCCTAGGGCATACCAGCGCACGGTTTTGCCGTCTGTATCCGGCAGAAAAGGGATCGCGAGGGAAGCTACCAGGGGTAGGATGACAATTGCGGTCAGCCAAGGAAATTGATCCGCTATCATAGTGAGAATAAATACTTAGTTGGAAGTTACCAAAATTATAATACTAAATTTAATTAAAACTTAAGATTTATTCATAAATATTTTTTATATGTAGGGCGTGTCATTAATTAGGTTGGTTGACAAAACAGAATTAACGTGTAGTGAGTAGCGATCGGAGGGTTAAGCCAACCAAATGACTGATGCTGCCAGTAGCGCCGTGTCATCGGGTTTTCCTGAAGCTTGAGTGAGCGATCCGAACCCTACGCACATTCGCCAGCTTTTGTCAACTCTTTTAATTGATGACACACCCTAGATAAACGCGAAGACACGTGTCACGAATTGCTACACACGTCAATTGATTGTCGATTTTTGATTTTTGATTTTTGATTCAGGACTTACGAACAACAAAATATAGCGTTTTGTAGGGGCAATCTGCCTGTGGTTGCGCCTATTCTGGTAGATGGTGGGGTAAGTCCTGTGTATTAAGGGCGCAAATTAGCTTTCAATCAGCGTTCAATCTGGATCAACTCCCAATTCGCGCAACTTAGCCACCCATCGTTGAACCCTTTGGCTTTCCTGGTCAGCCCTTTGTCTTTCTTGCTCAGCCCTTTGCCTTTCTTGACTCTGCTTGTTCTCAACTCCACAGCAACAAATTACCTACATCATCCCATCAGCGCAGCCAGTTCATGGTTTGTCCCAACCTTTCCCCCGACCAAATCCCCAGATATAGTTCCAGTTGTGGAATCCACACCCGCCCCTGCTCATTGGGTGAATGTAAAACATACCGCCCATCTTGCAAATAGCGCACTTCTAAAATACCTTCGTAGGGGTCATAAGTGACATAAGTAGGTACTTAAAGAATCTGTTCGTAAAAGTGGAGTTTACCATAGGGCGGAGTGGCTCTGACCGATAGTCCTCCTCCCTCTGCTTCCGAGAGAAACTCCATCACGATCGCCACATTAGCACCATCAGTATGAGGAGTATAACTACGGCGAATTACTCCCTCTGCTAAAGGATGCACTTGTGGCACATAAAACCAGTCTGGAGCTTTGACAACAATCTTTTTATTGACTGTGGCGACTAACCCCAAATGAGAGGCAATCAGCATTTCTGGCTGGATAAATTCTGCGGCTCCCCGTGTATCGGTGAGAGCATCCGCGAGAGAAGGTTGTTGAGTATTTTCCACCGGATCGTCGGGTAATACGAAGTTAGCTGCTAGGGGTTCCCAGGTGACGGTTGGTTTGGCTTTGAGAGACGGAGCTTCGAGTACGATTGTATTAACCTTCAACCAGAAATGTTGATGTAAATTTATCTATATTAACTCAAGTTGCTAGTTTCTGAATGGGATGGGGCGGGTTTATCTGATTTGTCGGTGGGTGTCATATATTTCGGTGAACCCGCCCCTACAATTATTTATGTTATGCCTGGGAATTGTCACCCTTGATTTAAAACATCGATTTTAACTAGATAAAGAGAAAAGCCGATCGCCAAAAGATGCAATTAAAGTGCGATCGACTAATTGCGAGAGCCATTTTTGCGGTATACCAGATTCTCCGTAAAAAGCCCCAGCCAACTGTCCGTAAACCGCACCAGTTGTATCCGCGTCATCGCCCAAATTCACAGCCAACAAACAGCCTTCAGCAAAAGAAGAACTGTTGTAAAATGCCCAAAGTGCCGCCTCCAAAGACTTGACAACATAACCACTACCCTGAATTTCAGGAGGTTGTCGCAATTTAAAAGAACCCGCCGCAATCTCATCAATCTCTGCCACCAGCGGATTTGCTGCCCAATAGCCACCAATCGGACAATATCTTTCCGAAAGCAACACATCTTTAGCAACCCCATTCACAGCCCCCGCAATTAAATTACCAAAATAGCGGCAAGCATCCACACAAGTAGCAGCAGCGTGAGTAGTTCTCGAACTTTCTCCAGATTTATCTATGACTTCCAAAGGATTTTTCGCATAAAACAAAGGCACCGGAGCCAAACGCATAATCGAACCGTTGCCGGCAGTCCAAACATCGGTAGAACCGCAGAAAGGTTTTCTTGTATCTTCAAAATTCCCAAGAGCTTGCTGCACAGTATTTCCAATATCAAAACATTCACCAGTGCTGCTCAAATGTCCGTCTTTACTCCACCGCAGATATGTTTCTAATTGATGGACTGGATCGAAACCTTGTTTCTCAATCAAACTTTCAGCCAAACAAAGCGCCATCGAAGTATCATCCGTCCACTCGCCCGGTTTTATTCGAAACGGGCCACCGCCAACCATATCGTTAATAGGCGCAAACGTTCCGGGGCGATGGAACTCTAAAGTTGTTCCGACAGCATCGCCAACTGCTAAACCGAGAAGACTGCCGCGATAACGTTCTATTTGCTGCATATAGTAATGGGTAATGGGGAATTGGGAATGGGGAGTTGGTAATGAGTAATTCAGGATTTATGCACCGATAGAACAAACCGGGTTGTTTACCGAATCTGTCGGTTGCAACGAAGTATTTTTGTAAAAAAACCCGGTTTCTAGACCCCCATGCGTAAGTCCTATAATTGTCTAAACTGAAGTTCCCCCATTGACAAAAGGCGTCGGAGTATGTAGGGTAAACCTTTGGAGGATTTTGACTCCGGTT
>NZ_JAUBPI010000146.1:0-10486 GCF_036700645.1 Microcoleus sp. S36b_A4
AGCCTCTTTCTGAGCTTCAGATAGGGGCTTTGTTGTTTTTGCTGAAGTTGCCCTACCTGTTAAACTGTAGTTTATACTAAAAAATAAGCCCAGCTAAAAGTAGCGGCGTTGCTGAATCAAGGTATGAATGCCCCAGGAATGGGAATATCGTGAAATTTCAAGTAATGTATTAATAACTTAATAGAATGCTTGAGCATTTTCTCGCACTTAGAATAACAAAGAGTCTTCCGATGTAGTCTGGCTAAATAATGTCTTAGTCTTGTATTTTCTCCTTCTACTCGTGTCATATAAGTCTTACTGATAATCTGATCCTCATCAGGAATAAACATGGGATATACAGACCATCCATCAGTTACATAAAAGTAGCATTTCCATGCACTTACTTTGTTCCATAATGGTTCAAATGTCTTAGCGCTATGATCCCCTAATACCCATCCTAAAATTCCTGGTTGAAAGTGGTCAACCGCTGTCCACAACTAGATTTTGTCTGTTTTTTTTACATAAGTTTGTAATTCATCGGGTTCACCAACTTCTGGAATGACTTCAGGGTCATAAACCTCTGGTAACAGTTTTCCGACTTGTTTTACCCAATTTATTACGCCCGGTATGATGAACTCCCTTAACTCGTTCTATCGCCCGTAAACCCATACCATTGACGTACATTTTTAGGCAATCACGTTTGATGCTCTCGCTATAACCTCGATGGGGTTCATAGTGATTAATGAATTGACGACCACATTTGACACACATGTGATTTTGTTTTCCTTTCTTCTTGCCGTTTTTACGGATATGGGTTGATTTACATTCTGGGCATTGCATAAATTATTCCTCCTATTCATACTCTAACTCAGCAACGCCAAAAATCTTAATTTCCGCCATTCTGTTAGAAAATAAACGCTCAAATCCCCGCTCTATCTACAGTTAAAAATTTGGCTCTCACTTTTATTGTCCCAGAGTGACAGAAGAGGATTAAGGTCTCAGGGACACGCCAGCTTCACCTGACCGAAGCAGATAGACTTTTTCATCGTCTTCCACCAGACTACTCTGAACATACAAGGGACACGGCAGTGCCGTATCCCTACACATATTGCGTACCAGACCCTCGCGGATGACCGACAAAAACGTGCGATCGACCAAAAGCAGATGCGAACAAATCCTTTAACCTACAATACTATTTCTAGAGATGCCATCACCGAGCCTCCCAAAGACTCCCTCAAACCATGCCGAAGCCAAAAAAGACCCCCGCCAAAACCTACACTGAAATCAACCTCAGCGATCCTCAATATTACTTCAACCGAGAACAAAGCTGGCTAGAATTCAACAACCGCGTACTCCACGAAGCCCTCGACCCCCGCACGCCCCTTCTCGAAAGGCTCAAATTTCTAGCTATTTTTAGCTCCAACCTAGACGAATATTTTATGGTGCGGGTAGCCGCCCTCAAACAGCAAGTACAAGCAAAAGTCAGCAAATTGACCTCCGACGGCAGCACGCCTCAAGAACAGCTAGATGCCCTTAACCAGCGGCTTTTGCCAATGGTTTCTCAGCAACACGCCTATTTTGAGCAAACCCTGCGGCCGAAACTAGCAGCAAGCGGCATCTACATTCTTGACTACATTGACCTCAATCAAGAACAGCGCAATTACTTGCATCGCTACTTCAAAGAACAAGTATTTCCCGTACTCACTCCCCTAGCAGTTGACCCCAGCCACCCATTCCCCTACCTTTCCAATCTCAGCCTTAATTTAGCAGTAGTAGTCAGGGACCCCGACACGCGGGAAGAATTATTTGCCCGCGTTAAAGTACCGCAGGTTTTGCCGAGGTTTTTGCCACTACCGGGGGATTTACAGTGGCAGCAGAGGGGCAAATCTCCGGTTTGGACTGGCGTGCCCCTAGAACAGGTGATTGCCCACAATTTAGAAGCTTTGTTTCCGGGGATGGACATTCAGGAATATCACCCGTTCCGCATTACTCGCAATTCCGATTTGACGGTGGAGGAAGATGAGGCGGAGGATTTGCTGCTGGCAATAGAACAGGAACTCCGCAAGCGTCGGTTTGGAGGTTCTGCGGTGCGGATGGAAATTCAAGCGATTATGCCGCCTGCGCTGCGAGATATGCTGATGGAGGAGCTGGATCTCGGTGAGCAAGATGTTTACGTCGTAGAGGGGCTGCTAGGCCTCAAGGATTTGATGTCTTTTGTGGGGCTTCCCGTGCCGGAACTGAAAGACCCACCTTGGACTCCCGTTGTGCCGCCCCGTTTGCGGAACTCGGAATCGCCAATGATTTTAGGCAAATTGATGTTGGATGCTGACGAGGGCGAGGATATTTTCACCGTCATCCGGCAGGGGGATTTGATGCTACACCATCCCTATCACTCGTTTGCGGCGACGGTGCAGCGGTTTATTACTGAGGCGGCGCACGATCGCTCCGTGTTAGCGATTAAGATGACTTTATACCGCACTTCTGGAGATTCGCCGATCGTCAGCGCCTTAATTCAAGCAGCGGAAAACGGCAAGCAGGTAGCCGTTTTAGTAGAGCTTAAGGCTAGGTTTGACGAAGAAAATAATATTAATTGGGCTCGCAAGTTAGAACAAGCGGGAGTCCACGTAGTTTACGGTTTGGTGGGACTCAAAACCCACACCAAAATTGTGATGGTAGTGCGTCGCGAGGAGGAATTCATCCGTCGCTACGTCCACATCGGCACAGGCAATTACAATCCTAAAACAGCCGGACTCTATACCGATGTGGGTTTGTTGAGTTGTCGCGAGGATTTGGGATCGGATTTGACGGATTTGTTTAACTATTTGACTGGTTATTCGCGGCAGGTATCTTATCGAAAATTATTGGTGGCACCGGTCAATATGCGCGATCAATTTTTAGCTTTAATCCGCCGCGAGGCAGAATTCTGCCGCTTGCAGGCCGAAGGCGGCATCGGTAGCTGTGGCCGCATTGTCGCTAAAATGAACGCTTTAGTTGACCCTCAAATCATTGTTGCTTTGTACGAAGCTTCGCAAGCGGGAGTTAAAATTGATTTGATTATTCGGGGGATTTGCTGTTTGCGTCCCGGCGTTGAAGGTGTTAGCGAAAATATCAGAGTTATCAGTATTATCGGCCGCTTTTTAGAGCATTCTCGGATGTTTTATTTTTTCAACGGTGGGGACGAAGAGGTGTATATTGGTTCTGCTGACTGGATGCAGCGCAATCTCACAAGACGGGTTGAGGCCATAGTTCAAGTGGAAGACCCGACAATTGCCAAGGAATTGCAAGAAATTTTGGGGGTAATGCTGGCTGACAACCGCCAAGCTTGGGATTTGCAGTCTGGGGGACACTACTCTCAGCGGCGGCCGCCTGCTAATTGCCCGGAAGTGAGCTCTCAGCAAATTTTGATGGATATGGTGATGAATTAGTCAGTTGACAGTTGTCAGTTGTCAGTTGTCAGTTGTCAAATTTGCAGTTAGCAGTGGTCGGTTCTTGTTAGCTATTAAGCTGTACTGCATTTAATTTTGACTTTGTGGGCGGGATCTTCTGCCCACCCCACAAGATTTTTACTAACATAACTATCCAAATTAAATGCGCGACAACTAATGACTAATGACTACTGACTAATGACTACTGACTACTTAACTGTTAAAAGTACGCTTGAATTCTTCTAATAGATCGTCAATTTCTTCGATCGCCTGACTCACATCTATTCTCAGGGCTCCCAAATCCGATCGATCTAACAGCCGCACGAGGGATTCCCGCTTGCTCTCGATTTCTGCTACGCGCTCTTTGATTGTTTGTGCATCCATGGTTTTTTGCCTTTGCTAGTATTAACAAAAATATTTGACATTTCCCTCTGCCAACAGACGGAGATTCTTAATTCACCGACATACCTTTTTGGGCAAATCCTTCACTGTTTTTATATGGGAAGTGATGAATCTGCTCAGGTTTTTTTGTGTCTGTGTTATAGTTTGATTGTACATCAAAACTTCAGCCAAACTTCAGCCACATTTTAGCGCAAAAAAGGCGGACGTTTGGTATCTGCAGGTTTATTTTTCATCATTCCAGCTAAAAATCGCTTCAGGGCCTTCTCCCGGTTTTTCATAAAAGCAGCCCAAAATCCCGGTTGATATTCATCCATCGTCTTGGCTAGGGCCCAGACATCGATCGCTAAGATATTATAAAGCCTTTCATCTTCGCGTTTGAGCGAGTTAATCTGCTCCAGAACCGCCTTATTTGCTCCAGCAGTTTGTTTGTCTTCGTCTTTAATCATGTCCGAAAAATGGTTGAAAGGGCAAGAGTGTCGATCGAGATCGCCACTCTGTATACTTTGATGATACTGCCGATCTCGATTGCCTTCTGGAACCAACGCCGCGCAATTAACACGGATATTTACCGATGGCGCGCCCGGGCGAGTCCGGCTGGATAAGCTTCTGAAGCTAGAGACAAGACTGTGGATGCACACCGCTCCCGCGCTCATAGATGCTAGCAGTTTTTGCTGGTCTTTTGGCAAAAAAACTAAATTTATTCAAGACTTTTTGACAGATAATAATTAAAGTATATTGTTGATTTCAGCTAACTACCTCACTAATATGTTACGCAAAATTTCTTTAGCAAACCTAGCCTTAGTTGTTGGCGGTATTATAGCAGCAGTCGGGTTTGGAGCCTACTTCACAGACAGACCTACCCTGAACCTAGCCGGTTTTTTTTATGGAATTCCGCTGTTGCTGGGAGGTTTGGCTCTGAAAGCAGCCGAACTCGAACCAGTAGAATTCACCGAACCTACTTCTGCTGAAGTTCTCCTCCTGCGAGAAAGTCAGGCCACAGATACTCAAAACCAAGTCCGCAAAGATGTCACCCGATTTCGCTACGGCCAACCCGCGCACTTAGATGATGCTTTGGAGCGCCTGGGCCTGGCCCCAACAGACGAGGAACGGCCCCTCCTGCAAGGGTTGCGGGAAGTTGATGTTGACGGTGCTTATGGGTTAATTTTAGAGTTTTATTCACCGCTAATGCCGATCGACTTATGGGAAGAAAAGCAAGAAAAAATAGCTACTTTTTTTGGGCCCGGTTTGCGCGCACAAGTGACTCAAAAGGCTGGTGACAAAATTGAATTGGCTCTAATTAAAAATACTCAAGCTTAAAGTCTTCTGAAGTTTTGAGTGCAGAAATTTTGAAGTAGCCAATTAATAATTAATGCTGCACCGGCTCAGATACTGATTTTAGCGGCAGCGTGAAACCTGTCGCTATCAGCAAAAGCTCAATCCGCAATTGAGCGATCGCCAAAATTGGATTTTCCTTAATTACAATAGTGGTTGAGAACCGATCGGCAATCTTAAATCAGGAGAAGCACAAATGGTTTCGTCCCAGAGTAGGATAGGTATTATCGGCGCCGGATCATCAGGAGTTTATCTAGCAATTTTGCTGATCCAACAAGGATTTCAAGTTACCTTGTTTGAAAAAGCACCCCATGCGCGCACCGATGGCTGTGGTATCCTGATCGTGCAAGCAGGTATGGAAGCGCTGCATCAAGGAAACCCTCAAATTAGCCAGAAAATTATTAACTCAGGCGCTCCGGTTAAATTATTCGAGTTCCGCAACCTCCACGGCGATGTCATCAATTCTGAACCCGTCACGTATGAGGAAAATGAACTCCCAGGAATGCTAGTACACCGCAAAGCTATTTTAGAAGCACTCCTGGAGGAGTTACCCCCTGACACTATTCGTTTTAATGCTGAATTATTGTCAATCTCCCAAACCGAGCATAGCGCGATCGCGCACTTTAAAGATGGCAGTCACTGGGAAGGAGATCTGTTAATTGGTGCCGATGGAATAATTTCTAAGGTTCGTCAATTTGTGGTTCCGGGTGTAGAATTGTGTTATTTAGGTGATCTAGTATGGCGAGCAATTGTAACAGATAATAACTTCTGTCCAGAAGGAAACTATTTGCTTTAGGTACGCGAACGAGGAATTTATGCCAATTTTGTTAATCTTGGTGCAAATCGTACTCATTGGGGTTTCTTTCTGGAAAAGGATCTGGCCGATTTTGAAGTAGGCAAACTACAACCAACTAATATCATTATTCCTCCCCAAGAGTTGGCAAAACTCCCAGAGGATGCGCGAAATGTGATTGAGTCAACCCCTTTGGAAAATATTGTCTGTCGTTATTCCTATGACATTGATCCCCTGCCTCAACTATATGATGGCCGTGTTATCTTAATTGGTGACGCGGCTCACGCGAAAAGTCCGACACGCGCTAGAGGTATGACTTCAGGTTGGGAAGATGGTTTGTCTTTATCACGACATCTCATGTCTAGTGCTAATATTGCAGAAGCTCTGGCAAATTTTCAAGCTGAAAGATTACCGATTGTCCACGAATACCAACGCACTAGCCGTGAAATTAGTCAGCAAATCAGGGCAAACGCCTCTAAATCCTGAAAGCTTTACGCTATCAGGGGTTTAATTTTGGGCAACCAAACTCAAATCATGGGTGAAGCCTTTGTCTAGCAAGTATTCTAAAAATAAGATGCGTTTGCCCTCGTTAGAAAATTGGTGGTCGTTAGCCCAGGCGAGAAACTTAGATAAAAATTTAAATAAAATAGGTTTTTTCGCTCCCATGAAAGAAACGGGGTTTCAGGCTTAAGCAAACTCATGTTTTTAGAGAAACTGCAGGCAAGTTCAGGATAAACAGAGTTACTCAGCATTAACAAACAAGCGAGAGCGAGTAATAAAACGCTCTCCATCCGGCCCTTCCAGGGAGAAATCACTGCCTCCGGGCCCCGATGCCACGTCTATAATCAACTGCGTGTGCTGCCAATATTTGTATTGCTGCGCTGCAATATAAAAGGGGCAACCGCCTATTTCGCCGAGTAATACGTCACCATCACCGATTATCAATTCCCCGTTGGGAAAGCACATGGGGGAACTACCGTCGCAGCAGCCGCCGGATTGGTGAAACATCAATTCTCCGTGTTGAGTTTTGAGATGGTTAATTAATTTTAAAGCGGCTTCTGTTGCCGTGACTTTTGCGATCGTTTCCATTGCAGTCTCTTTTTGTAGCAATTATTTTTCGTTTTTGAATCAGCTTTTTTTAATGAACCGCAGAGGGCGCAGAGGGCGCAGAGAAGGAGAGGAAAGAGAAAAAGAAGGAGTTCACGAATCATTGAAGTTTGTCCTTCTTCCTTTTTCCTTCCCAACGACTAAAACTTTAGAAAAAACCTAAAGTTTTCGGGCTGTAGCTGACTAACAAATTCTTAGTTTGCTGGTAGTGATCTAACATCATTTTGTGATTTTCGCGACCGATACCAGATGATTTGTAGCCGCCGAATGCTGCGTGCGCGGGATACAAATGATAGCAGTTTGTCCACACGCGACCGGCTTGAACGGCGCGGCCCATGCGGTAGGCGGTGTTGATGTCGCGAGTCCAAACTCCGGCACCTAAACCGTAGAGAGTATCGTTGGCAATTTCTAATGCTTCGGCTTCGTCTTTGAAGGTGGTGACTGCTAATACTGGGCCGAAGATTTCTTCTTGGAAAATTCGCATTTTGTTGTTTCCTTTGAAGACTGTTGGCTGGAAATAATAGCCGTCTTGCAAGTCGCCGGATAAGATGTTTCTTTCGCCACCAATGAGACATTCTGCGCCTTCGGCGTGACCGATTTTGACGTATTCGGCGATTTTTTCCATCTGGTTGATGGA
Organism: Microcoleus sp. S36b_A4; assembly: GCF_036700645.1. Taxonomy (NCBI): domain Bacteria; kingdom Bacillati; phylum Cyanobacteriota; class Cyanophyceae; order Oscillatoriales; family Microcoleaceae; genus Microcoleus; species Microcoleus sp. S36b_A4. Next base: position 7,676 of record NZ_JAUBPI010000146.1, read on the forward strand.
GACTTGCGCGCCGAGGGCGGTTGTCGGATCTAAGGGGTTGTCTTGTTTGATTTGGCGGATGCGATCGATCGCCCTTTCCATGAATCGATCGTAGATTGACTCCTGAATTAAGGCGCGGGAGGGACAGGTGCACACTTCTCCTTGATTAAACGCAAACATGACTAATCCTTCCACTGCTTTGTCGAGGAATTCGTCGTCTTGGGCGCAGATATCTTCAAAAAAAATGTTGGGGGATTTGCCGCCTAGTTCTAGGGTGACGGGGATGACATTTTGGGAGGCGTATTGCATGATTAGCCTGCCGGTGGTGGTTTCGCCGGTGAAGGCAACTTTGGCAATTCGGGGACTGGTGGCGAGGGTTTTGCCGATTTCGGCGCCGGGCCCGTTTATGACGTTGATTACGCCGTCTGGTACTAAGTCGGCGATGATTTCCATCAGTACCAAGATTGAAGCGGGCGTGGGGCCTGCTGGTTTGAGCACGACGCAGTTGCCGGCGGCGAGGGCTGGGGCGAGTTTCCAGGCGGCCATTAATATCGGGAAGTTCCAGGGGATGATTTGTCCGATGACGCCTAGGGGTTCGTGGAAGTGGTAGGCGACGGTGGTTTCGTCGAGTTCGCCGATCGATCCTTCTTGAGCTCGGATGCAGCTTGCGAAGTAGCGGAAATGGTCGATCGCCAGTGGTATGTCTGCGAGGCGGGTTTCGCGAATTGGTTTACCGTTATCCCAGGTTTCGGCGATGGCGAGGCGATCGAGGTTTTCTTCGATGCGATCGGCTATTTTGTGTAAAACCCGCGCCCTGTCTGCTGGGGAAGTCTTACCCCACTTGTCTTTCGTGGCGTGGGCGGCATCCAGTGCCAATTCTACATCCTCGGCGGTCGATCGGGGGATTTGACAAATTGATTTTCCTGTTATTGGAGACAGGTTTTCCGAGTATTTCCCTTTCACTGGTGGCACCCACTTGCCGCCGATAAAGTTGTCGTAGCGAGTTTGAAAAATCGACTGACTGCCGGATTGAACAGGTGCTGCTACTACCATTTTATTACCTGATTAAAAATTGTTTTCGCGGAGGCTTGAAATCTCTTGCATATCAACTATCGTCTATTTTCCTGAAGGTCGGTCAGTTCATATACAAAATTTTACAGTTTTCAAATATTTTGCATTCACTGTAGGGGCTGGTTGAAAAACCATCTCAGGCGAAAACCAACAATCTCCAAAACCCACTCCCACCCAACTGTAAATACTATTAATTATCCGAGCTGCATACTGCTCAATATGTGGGAAATTGCCGAATTATTTCATCACCTTGATGCCTAGCCGTCGGAAATAGTCACGTTTTTTAAATTTGCACCCCTAAAGCGAAATCTTCGCAGCGTTTTATTGCTAAAATTGAAAAAATAGTTAATAAGTGCATTCATCATTATCCATGTGACGATATTGCATAATATTTATTAGCACCATAAGCAATAAGGGTTAAAAGACTCAATGTCTGCTCAAGGGTTTTATCGTCGTTCACTCCCCGATTCTGCTATTGCCTTTTCCTCCATAGAGGGAAAGCAAATATTTCGAGAAGCCTTGGCATTGGGAGGTATGGAAGGGTATTTTGCTCTAGCGGAACAGTTTCATACTCAAGCAGAACCCGCTTTTTGTGGATTGGGTAGTTTAGTTGTTGTTCTTAATGCCTTATCCATCGATCCGGGTCGCATTTGGAAAGGGGTGTGGAGATGGTATGGAGAGGAATTTTTAGACTGTTGCTTACCTCTTTCAGTGATTAAAGAAAACGGTATCACCTTTGATGAGTTTGTATGTATAGCACGTTGCAACGGTGCTGTTGTAAAACCTAACCGTTACCACCAAAGCAGCTTGGAAAACTTTCGGCAAGCAGTTGAAGAGGTGACTGCGGCGTCAGGTGATATTCATCTAGTTGTTTCCTATAGCCGAAAGGTATTGGGACAAACGGGTGATGGTCACTTCTCACCAATTGGTGGCTATCATCCACAGCGGGATCTAGTTCTTCTGCTGGATGTGGCCCGTTTCAAATATCCACCTCACTGGGTTTCTCTGCCTTTGTTATGGCAAGCATTTGAACCTGTCGATCCCGTCACTAATCAATGTCGAGGTTATATTTTATTGCAGAAGAGTGAAAGGTTGCCAGAAACCTTCTTTCATGTTGCTTGTGATTTACATCAGTGGCGTAGTGTTGCTCCTTACTTTACAGAAATACTCCCAGACATTCTGAGAAAAGAGCAACCTGATTCAATTGCTTCATTTGTCAGTACCATCCTGCACCATTGGCCTATTGAATTCACAACTATGGTGAATACCTCCTCAGAGACGGCAGAGACACTTGAGAAATTACGGGCAGCTATTGAGTTAAATTCACTGTTTGATATTGTTCACCAATGCTTGTCAAGCGATGACTGGGATGCAATGTCTGTTGTAGGGAAGTGGTCGCAACAGCCATTCGTAGCAGAGATAATAACAGCAATATTACTCTCCTGTCCCGAAACGCTCTATGCAACTCTCAAACCCGAGTTACGACGGTGGTTTAGTGAGGTGCGCCACCTTGAGAAACTACTCCCTCCCTTGGATCTAGAGATATCTAGATTGAGAGAACAAATGTCAGCACTCCAGGAGTTTTACACTTTATATTCAAAGGAACATCAGTGCAATATCCCTCAGAGTTAGCACCTACCGCCTTTTGAGTTCCCCAAACCTCGACTAACTACAAAAGTGAAAATTAACCCTCTTTTGTCACTCTCGTGGTAGTATAAGCAGTAACACACCCCAAAAGCATTGCCAGTCCTATGGTAGAGC
>NZ_JAUBPI010000147.1:0-10307 GCF_036700645.1 Microcoleus sp. S36b_A4
CTAATTTAGGATGATTGCATTTACGTCATACAGCCTAGTTACACAAAGGCTTTAATTGTTTTTGGAGATGTCTAATATGGAGATATGACCATGCCAGCCTTCGCGACACCTGAAGCAAACACAACTAAGAAATTTGCAGTCTCCGTTTAAAAAAGCTGTTAGTCACAGTGGACAACAAGAATATTATTTTACTATTGATTAATAATTAGGACAGTGTTTGATGGCTTACCTATTGAGAATAACGGTTTCACCGATCTCAGTACGATCGCAACGCTTGCCGAAGCACACTAGAGACCCACGATAAATCAAGGGTTTCAGACTATGACCTCAAAACGGTCGGGAATCTGGAAAAAGCACAAAGTATATGTATAAATATAAAGTTAATTGTCAGCTTTCTTGAAAGTGCGATCGCGTCCGCTCCATTTGAGATAAAATACTTATAAAGAGTGTTTATTTCTAAATAAATTTCCACTATTAGGAATGTGACCAGTATGGAAGTAACCGAGCTGCTCAAAGAATACGAAAATGGAAACAGAGACTTTGCTGACGCAAACCTCAGCGGAGCAAACCTCAGCGGAGCTATGTTGGTCGGCGTCAACCTTTCGAGGGCTAACCTGTCGGGAGCTAACCTGAGTCGGGCGCATCTCACCAAAGCAGAACTCAACGACGCAAACCTTTACAGGGCAAATCTGAGTTTTGCCAAAATGGGCCAAGCCAGACTAGCAGACGCAGAGCTTACAAAAGCCAATCTCAGCGGAGCTTTCCTCGTCAAAGCAAAACTGCCCAGGGCAAAGTTGAGTGGCGCCCAACTCATCGGTAGCAACCTGCGGAGCGCCATCCTCTGGAACGCCAATTTGTGTACAGCCGACCTGCAATTCATCAATCTGCGGGGCGCTAACCTCACGGGAGCTAACCTCAACTGGGCCAACTGCGGAGGGGCAAAACTCAGCGGTGCAAAGCTTTTTGGCGCTCAACTAACAGGCATCTATCTCAGGAAAGCTTACATCAATGGCATCGACCTGAGCAGGACGGATCTCAATGGCGTCAACATGAGCGAAGCCAAACTAAACGGGGTAAACCTGGAAGGCTCTAACTTGTTAGCTGCCAATCTCAGCGGGGCTCAGTTGCGGGGCGTCAAGTTGATGGGAGCAGATTTAACCAGGGCAAATCTGGTGGGAGTTTCTTTGGTGCAGGCAAACCTCGATTGGGCTAGGCTGTGCTATGCAGACTTGAGCGAAGCCGACTTGAGCGGGGCAACGTTCACGGGAGCCAACTTTGAGGGTACTCAGTTAGCCGGATCAACCATGCCCCCATCTATGAGCAATGATGTCTACTTAACTGCAGCACGTGGTGTCGCAGCTTAGGCAAGGTCAAAAATTAATTTCGCATCCGAGTAGACGACTCTCGCATGGGTTTAACTTTTGATGCAGACATCATTACTTTTGTGAGAGTGTTGCACCGGCAAGAAATTTACTGATATTTGCGAGAGTTTGTAGCATCACAATTGAGTTCACCCGATTAATTTCGCGACTCGCAAAGCAGAGGTAATGGCTCCTTCGTGCAAACCATCCCCCAAATAAGCTCCCGCATGATAAGTGTGGTTCTCGCCATTAGTCTCGATAACTTCATCTCGATATCGAAAAGACTCCACAGTGTACAGCGGCGTGTGATGTTTCTGAATGTGAATAATGTGCTTTTGGGCGATCGACTCCTGCAGTTGAAAAGCTAAACTGTACTCTCGTGGCGAGGAGATGCCGCAAAGCTGATTCAAGCTCGCATTATATCCCCATCCCTTCTCCGTCTCGAAAAAATCAAATTCTGATAACTTGCGGATACCGTAGCGATCGTACATCGATGTATCCGAATGCAGTACAGTGGTTGCATAATTGGCTTTCCACGCCGAAAACCGCTTCGTTTCCGCCTCCGTCGGATCAGACAATAGCCTCATAACTTGATCGGGTGGCATCGCAAAAACGACCTTATCAAATTCCTGGATTTCCCCATCAGAAAGCACGATTTTTACAGCATCCGCACTTCTAAAAATATTGGCAATCTCCACATTTAGCCGTATATCGCCCTTAAATCGCTCCAAAATCTTTTCAATGTAAGAATACACCCCGCCTTTAATCCTCACCCAGTTGACCGAGGCATATTCGCGCAAAACAGGCATCGCTAATTCCGCCGGAAAATTGTCGAGTAATTCAAACGGTATCGAGTAGCTATACATCGTCAGCAACTTCAGCCAATAATTGCGGACGCACGAGCTTTTCAAAGACTCCGAAAGCGGCACATCGTAGAAATCGTGCTGTTTAGCAAACCGCATTTTTAAAATAAACCCCGCCGAACGAGCGTAGAGACTATCAAGCCGCAAATACTCGCTCAGACGTTGGATTCCGGTGAAATTCTTTCGGATAGAGACCGCAGACAAAAAGTGAGTGCCATCTTTAAAAAACAACGCTGAACCAATCTGCACGGGTTCTAATTCAACGCCGAGATCCTGCATAAAAGCCACGAAATTGTAAAACACAGTCGGAAATTCTAGCACCCCATTTTCTAATATTTCATTGCACTCAGATTGATTGGGTACAACATTTTTGTTCAGCGTCCTAATGTGTCCGCCTAAAATCGGCTGACTTTCCAACACAGTAACGTGATGCCCCTGTTTATCGAGCCAGTAGGCTGCTGCCATACCACTGGCTCCGCCCCCAACAATTGCAATTCTCATAGTTCACTCCTACTTGATAGAATGGAACATTAATCATCGAATGCTTAAGATGTGTTGAAGAAACGATCCGATCCCCCCTAACCCCCCTTAATAAGGGGGGGGACAAGAACCTTTTTCTAGCTTTCTCTCGTTGCCAGGTTGGATGTGATGCCCTTTTTATTTTTTAGTCTGCGGAGGCAGACTTCGTTTCTGTAGTAGCGATTTCAAGAGACTGTTGGCGAATTCGCAGGGGGTGTTACCCATCACCTCTGGGAGGCAGTATTTCCGTTCACTATTGGTAGTTAATGGCTATATGGTCAATTTGAAATTTAGTCTAGAACCACTATTTTTAGGGGTGAGAGGTGAAGCCCTTTATTGATTCGCCAACAGTCTCTTTCAATCGCCGAGTAACCAATTCCTCCTAGCCTAAAATCGCATCGCCGGATAAACGTTGATAAAGCAGCGCCCCCGTCCAAAATGTCGGTGCAAAGCCGGGATAGCCCGAAGAGGCGTTGCAGAAATAGAAATTGTTGAGGGATGTTTCATGATTTAGTCGATCGACTCCCATGTTGCGCGGCGTCAGGGTGGAACCGTAGGAATTACCGTTTGGACACCAACAGAAGCGCTCGTTAGTCGTCGGACTTCCGGTAATATGAAAGACCATGTGTTTGCGGAAATTCGGAACATAGTGTTTTTCCACAACATCTAAAATCGAGTCCAGAATCTCTTGTTTCTTCTGTCTGTAAGCTTTGCGATCTGTCTCCCAAAGTTGTTTAAAATAGCTGTAATTAGCAACAGTCAGAAATTCGACAATTTGACAATCTTCTGGACAATCCCGCCGCGCTTCCGTCAGTAAAGTTGGCGTTGTAATTGCAAAGCTCGGACGAGAAAAATCATTTCGATCGTACATTTGAGCAAAGGCTTCATTCAGATCCAAGTGCTCAGAATGAAACGTATTCCACTTGCCAAATCCATAGTCTCGGAGATCAATATCTTTGACAACGCAGTACACCATGTAGTTAGATGCAGAATACTCATAGTTGAGTTTCCGCCGCACTGTTTTAGAGAACAGTTCCTCTCCAATCATTTTGGCTGCTCTTTTCGGGTCAAGGTTGCAAATCACCGTGTTGCCCGTGAATTCATGGGTTTGATGGGTGGTCAAATCCATCGCTTCAACACCAGTTACTGTTCTGTTTGTCACCCTAAAATTAGTGACTTCATGGTTTAGTAGAACTTTTCCCCCGTTGGATTCAATGACATTAACTAAAGAATTGATGACAGATTCAAAATGCTGCGTCGGGTAAAATGCACCTTCTTGATAGCCTCTAAACAAGGCAATCCAAGCATAGAAAGAAAGCTGATTGGGGGGCAGCAAAAAGTCAGGCCATTGCAGGGCTAATAGGGTTTGGGCGGCTTGCGGGAGTTGGAACTTGTCGAAAACGTCCTGAAGTGTACTATTGAGATGTTGGACGGCACAGAATACGTCACCGAAGTTTTTGAGCAATTCAATTGGTTTGACGGGAGGAGCGAGTTTTTTTAGTCCTTCGCCGGTTTTCTCGACTTCGTTGACGAATTTGCGAATTCTCTCGCCCGCTTCGGGAAACAGGGCCGACAATCGGCGGATCAGTTCCTCTGGTTCGGAGGGAATATCCAGCTCATACCCCGGCATTCTCATGTGGTCGTAGCCATTCGGATCGTACCGTTCAAAGGTGACATCTCGATCGAGACCGAGTTTTTTGAGAACTCGATTGACTGTATGTCCTTCGCCGCAGTCCCAAACGTAGTGGAATTGGGCATTAAAGGTGTATTTTTTGGCCATCGTAAAGGTGTGACCAAAGCCTCCGGGGTGCTCGTGAGCTTCGAGGATGTGTACGGTTTTGCCGGAGTTTGCCATCAAAGCTCCGAAAACCAGTGCTGATAAACCACTGCCGACGATGAGGTAATCTGTTTTCATGGTAAATTTCCTCGATCGATTGAATCGGGCGATCGTTGTCTATTTAAACTAACTCTCAATTCTGAGAAAATTGTGAAGTCCAGCAACAATTTTTTGAGGCGCGCTGGTTTAAGAATGGTATTAAAGTCTGATGGCGGTTGCTGTTAAGTTTTATTAAGCTGTTGTGGATGGAACTTATAGCAGCGGAGGCGGACTGGAAAACCCGCCCCACAAGGGAAGAAACCGAATTTCTACCTTTCTACTTAGTCTTTCGGTATAGAGTCGCCTACCTAATTAGGACTATGTTAATTTGAGCGAGATGCTTATTTGTGGGGCAAAATCACATCAAAAAAAGCATCCTCCAAATCATAACCAAACATCTGCGACATCGCCATCAACTTCGATTTACTGGGAATTCCCTGCTCATTCAACCAATCAGTCAACACAAAAATTTTGTTCATCAAAAACATTTCCAAAGCTTCAGGATTGTACTGAATACCTTGGGTGCGGTGGAACTGGTGCGGCACCAACATCGCGGCATAGCGCGCCAATTCTCCCGCTTTCCAATCCAGCAAAAATGGCAGCCAAGGGTAACAAGCATCCAAGCGAATAAACCACAGCCGCACTTCGGGAATTTCCGAAATTTCTCGCGGATCTAACTCTTCGCGCGGATACTCAATTTCAAATTGTAGCTGTTGTTCGTTTTGGGCGATCGCTCCTTCGGCCAGCCACTTTTCAATCACACTCCGCACCGGAGACAAATCTAAACTGTTTATGCGATCGGCATCTATCGATATCATAATACTCATAAAAAGTCAACCCATTTTAATTTTTAGATTAATCCCACAGATGAATCCGGGAGGCGAGTACCCAATTGCTTGATTGTCAACTGTCTACCATTTAGTTATCATACCACCACCTATAAATATTTTAGCTCACTAATGACTACGAAATAATGACTAATGACTAATGACTAATTACCCATTTTTCCCAAACTTGCTATCTTGCAAAGAATTACCAATCCCCTGGATAATTCCCCGCCCAATCAAACCAATTCCTCGCCCTATAACCTGAGTCAAAACATAAACAACGCCAGCACCCAACAACGAAATAACCGCGCGAACTCTAGGTGCGATCGCATCCCTGGTTTCCAGCACCAAAGTTAAGGCTAACTGCCAGCCAGAAAGCTGTACTAACTCCAGATTTCTTGGAGCATAAATAGAAATTTTTTTAATTCCAGAATCGCCCAAAATAAACAGCCAAAACCTGCTTTCAAAAATAGCTTTCGGTTCCACAAAATATCTATCCCAGCTATATCTCCACGACAACTCATTCCGAAACCGCTCAATTTCTCGCGTCGAAATCAACTTACCATCGTAAAAAATTTGCTTGATTTCTTCAATATTTGCCAAATTATTTAGTAGAGGCTGTACCACTCCGCTAGCAACTTGAATTGCCAAATTTTCCAACAAAGCTTCAGCTCGCTGCATTGCTGCCGGGCTGCCAGCAACACAAGAAATATTGTCAACAGTTAGAGGAACTTCAAATAGCAAATGTGCAAAAAAATCAACTGTCATCGGTATTTTGTCAAGGATTTGAGCTGCAACTACATCAGCATCTGCCAGCAGTATCGGCACAACTTCTACGCCGCTACCTGCCAAGAGATAAGCAGCGCTTCCCTCTTGACTTTCTCCCAGTTTCAAGCTTGTTTGACTCCCATCAAAAACCAGATTTTCTACCGTTGGCAGTGTATAGTATCTGCCAAAAAAATCTATGATTGTCGCCTCCCACAAATCCCGTAAAATAGCAGGCATTTTTTGCGACAATTGAGTTTGCTGCACTTGCGAAAAGCGCAATTCTTCCAGCAAATCCTTTAACTTATGCAGGATGGAAGTCATCAATTCACGCTTTTTGGTCGATCGCAAAATATCGATTTCCAAAGGCAAGCCAGTCAAATTCACCAAATCAAACTGCAATTTAGCTGCCGCCGAGTCAAACAAGCTACCTTGCCAATTAGTTGCAACCACCAAAGATTCAGCCGAAACTTGGGAATTCGCTAATTGCGATTGAGAATTATTTAACAAATTCTCGCCTCTCATTTCCTCTTTCTGCCTTCGGTCTTCTATCCTCTGCTTTATGCCTTCTGCCTTCTGCCTTCTGCCTTCTGCCTTCTCCCCTTTTCCTTCCAATAAGAACTGACTGACAATCCAGCGAGCTGCCAGCAATTCTCTGCGGCGCCCGCTGAGAACAACCCCATCTAAAATAGAGGGCAAATCTGTCGGATTTGCCGCTTTAATCTCTTGCAAATCAGCTTGAACAACCGCCAAAGTTGCATCTATTTCCCGTAGTCCAGACTGACAAAAATAAGCCAGCATTTTTTTGTGTACTGGCGTATCAACTGTCGAATTATCTGCATTGTTATCGGCAATTACTGCGGAGTTTTCTACTGTTTGAACCACCGCTGCATTTAGTTCTATTTCCGAGTTCGTTGTCGCATCCGTCGCCCAATAAGTGCGACCAGATGCCACCGCGCGAATAGCTTCGATTGTCAAGGAAATATCTCTACCTTTAGGACAATAGCCATTCGCACCCGTCGCCTGTACCTGAGCCAACAGCTCTGGTGTGAGCGGCCCGCCTAGCAGCAACAGGGGGAGGTTGGGGTACAAACTTTTGAGTTCGCGACAAAAGGCCAGCGCCTCTGTTTGGCCCGATCGCAAATTTAAAGTCTCAACAGCCAAAATTACCAAATCTGCGGGCTTCTTGGCTGCTACCGAGTCGATCGAGCGAGATTCGAGAACCCGCAAAGCCTCGGTTGCGGTTGAAATCTCTGCAACAACTTGCAAGTCTGGATACTGCTCGCAAGCTACTCGCAGCCCCAGCCGGAAAATGGGGTCGCCCTCGATCGTCAGCACTTGGAAATTACTCACTTGATTTTAGATTTGAGATTTTAGAGAGCGATCGTGCGAAAACCCAATTACTCCGGGAGCAAATTAGCATCAGGAGGCCCAGCCGATTCAGGAATCGAGGGCGGCGCGGGTTCCGGAGCCGGAGCCGGAGGAGCAGGTTCCGGAGCCGGAGCCGGGGCCTCTTCTCTCGCGGGCGGATAGTAAGGTTCCGGCTCTGGCGCGGGCGGATAGTAAGGTTCCGGTTCCGGCTCTCTAGCAGGCGGATAGTAAGCTTCCGGAGCCGGGGCCTCTTCTCTAGCAGGCGGATAGTAAGGTTCCGGAGCCGGGGCCTCTTCTCTCGCAGGCGGATAGTAAGGCTCTGGTTCTGGCGCGTACTCCTCCTGTCGCGGAGCTGGCGCGTACTCCTCCTGTCGCGGAGCTGGCGCATACTCGCGAGCGGGTTCCGGCGCGTACTCGCGAGCGGGTTCCGGCGGCGGCGCACTGTTGGCTCTGAGTTCAGCACTCCAGCGCCCGATCGCACCTGCTGCCTCTGAATACAGCGCCCTACCGTAACCGATTTGGGAAGCCGTATCGATCGCCGCTCCTAGACTGCCTTGAGATGCCAATGCCGAAGCTCGATCAAGAATCGGTCTATCTTGAGCAACTTGCAGTTCACTCACCCACTGATAGACATTATCCTGAGCTTTCGCGTACAAAGTCCTACCGCTCTTAATTGCCGAAGCTTTTTCAATAGCAGCACTAAGTTTTCCTTGCTTCGCCAGGGCGATCGCTTCATCCAAAAAAGGCTGATCTTGAATAACTTCTATACGTTTCGTCCACTGAGCCAAGAGAGTTTGCGCTTCTATCCTGCGGGGGCGGTTTTGAGCAACCAGGGCTAACTGAGCCATACCGCCCTTGAGTCCTTCAACCGTCTGCGGTTCTGCCAACTGCTTCGCCAAAGTCAGAAAAGATTGGTCTTCGATCCGCTGAATTTCCCGACGCCAAGCAGCCACCAAAGTTTGAGCGTGAACGCGCCGTGGCTGCTTAAGTCCAATGGTTTGCGCTTGCTCGATCGCGAGTCCAAACGTTCCTATCTGACCGACACTAGCGATCGTACTCGCCACTTGCAGCCGCAGCAAATCTTGAAACTGCACCTGCAAATTTTCAATTTGAACTTGAGCTTGCTTGTACAGAGGGCGACCTGGAGCTATTTTGCTAGCAGCCCCCTGCCCTTCAAGCAAGCTAAAAATGTGTTGTGGCAGCGGAGTTGATATCGACTGGTTCCACGTCACTGCCTGAGCTCTACCCAACTGCATCAAATCTTGAGCTTCCGCAAACAGTAGCGAATCCTGTGGCACAACAGAAGCAGCCTCGATCGCCCCCGGCAGGTCTTTCGCCCCCAACCGCTTAGTAGCCATTGCCAGCAAAGTCCGGCTCCAGCCCTCAATTTCCTTCTCAGCTTTAGCGCGGGCAAAAAGCTGCGAGTCTATTTTGCGAGCCAGGACGATCGCCTCAGCGAACTTTTGCGGAGTCTCGTCCTTCGCCAAATCTCTAGCCTCTTCCAAGCGCTGCCAGCCGTTTCTTTCCAAAGAAATCTGCTGGATCAGCTCGTTGTACCGCTTTTGACTCCAGAAAACATTTTCCAGCTTGAACAAAGCTTGAGCATAATCCCAAGCCTTCCTTAAATCCTCACTTTTCAAAGCTGCTAGGGCTGTATCGTAGAGTTTTTGGCCCTCCTGCCAATTTTTTTCCCAAGCAGTCACAGCCTCCTGTACCTCTGGGTAAGACGGACTGGTTTTCGGAATTTTCGCCACAATCTCCAGAGCGCCTTTCAAATCGCCCCTCTCAATTTTTGCCCTGGCAAATCCCAGAATGGCTTTCGACCATTCCCCTATCAAATGTTGACCTTGCGAGTATAGCGGATGTTCTTTCGGCCAAGCCTGCACCAGTGCCATTGCCGATTCTAGCTGTTCTAGCTTGCCCGACTTAGCGGCTTGCTGAGCGCAGTAAAGTCGCTCTCCGTCCGCCGCCAACGGCGACAGTTGCTGGCAATTGGGCGGCGGCGGCATCGTCAGTAACCACAGAAATGCAGCGGCCCCCGTTACTCCAAATCCCACCAGGAGACTCAGCCAGATTAGCTGCCACTGCCAAAAAGTTCTTTTCCCCTCGGTCGGCAGCGCCGTTACTGAGGAACTCGCATCGCCTGTCGCCTCTGCACTGAACTGTGCCGTCGGTTTGAGGGATGGGTTGTATTGCGGTGGTGTGTGGAATTGGTCAGATTGTCGTCTCGCCATTACTTCAGCTTGTCCTGTAATGCGCACTCTTCACGTGACACTCCCACATCAAATCATAGATTGTGATGTCGGCTTCTGACTCCTGTTAAGGAGATCGAGAACTTCCTTCAAGGTACTGGCAATCTTTCCCTCTACGGCGTTTTATAGTGAGGTTTGTGTCTGGCCCCACTGGTTGCTTCCGAGTATTTTAGGCTCCCGAAGCACGTAAATCATACCAGTTATCTAACAGTTATTGACAGATCCCGGGGCCGTTTAGCAGAAAAAACAGTATAAAGCCCCGTCAGTCGAGCAATTTTAGATTTTAGATTTTAGATTTTAGATTTTAGATTTGACTCCACAGATGGATTGGGGGAGCGATTAAACTAAGGTCTAATATTAAATCCGGGTCAGAAATTCCATTATCAGACTCAGCGGTTGAAAGAGACTGTTGGCGAATCAATAAAGGGCTTCACCTCTCACCCCTAAAAATAGTGGTTCTAGACTAAATTTCA
>NZ_JAUBPI010000148.1:0-10195 GCF_036700645.1 Microcoleus sp. S36b_A4
TTATATTTAACTCGGCTTGAAGATATCGATCGCTCTTATTCTTGATGTGCGATCGATTATTCAGCAAGCCCTAATTATTTATCATAGGTACGCACCGCTCGATCACCAATTACCGGGCGTACCTCATTTAACTGAGAATTTATATAAAAATAGGTTGGGTGTCCTAAAAGTTCAACCCAACCTATTAATTAAATGAGACTTAAGAGTTTAGCCTTGATTCACCACAGTCGGTTTTAAACTTTCCTGTGACTTCGATCGATCTAAACCATTTTGAACTTCCACAGATTCCTTAATCGGTTTCCGGGCTTCAATTAAACTCAAAGCTTTGTTGACACCTTCAGGTAAAATCACTACCAAACTGCCTACCGCCGCCTCATCTAAAGCCTTGTTAACGGCCGTTGTTTCGTCGAGAATCAACTCGTATTCAACTTGAGATTTCTTTGCGGTTCCTGCAGAAATCGCCTCGGCAATTCCCTGGCAAATTAACTGGGCCACAACACCGGGTTCTCGCCCGCGCCTGTCAATATCTTCCTTGACAATAATACGATCGAACATCTCGGCCGAAAGTTTACCCAGCGTGACAAAATCTTCATCTCGTCGGTCTCCGGGAGCACCTACTACCCCGATTCGCAGTCCCGGCCAATTCAGCACGAAACTGCCCAAAGCTTTGTAGCTGTGGGGGTTGTGGGCGTAGTCGAGTAAAGCGTGATAGCTGCCCAAATTAAACAGGTTCATCCTTCCGGGAGTTTGACCGACGGATGCTTGGAAGCTTGACAAAGCAGCGCGAATATCTTCTATTTTCACTCCTTGAGCAAAAGCTGCTAAACAAGCTGCTAAAGCATTGGCAATCATAAACGGCGCGCGCCCGCCCATCGTCAGCGGCACGTTCACAGCCTGCTCAATTCTCAGCGTCCAATCGCCTTTTAAGATCGACAAGTAGCCATTTTCGTAAATCGCTGCCAGCCCGCCCGCAGCGGTATGTTTGGCAACCAGTTCGTTGTCCGGGTTCATGGAAAAATATGCAATTTGAGCCTTGACACGCTGCGCCATTTGTGATACAAGCGGGTCGTCTGCATTCAAAACTGCATAGCCTTTGGGCATTACCGACTCGACGAGGACACTCTTGAGTTTGGCCAGTTGTTCCACGGTGTCGATGTCCCCAATTCCCAAGTGATCGGCCGCGACGTTCAAGACGACGCCGACATCGCACTGATCGAAGCCGAGGCCCGATCGCAAAATTCCGCCTCTAGCCGTTTCCAGCACCGCCACTTCCACCGTTGGGTCAGACAAAATCAATTGAGCACTCTGCGGCCCGGTATTGTCTCCGCTTTCGACCAAATAATCGCCGATGTAAGTGCCGTCGGTAGTCGTGTAGCCGGTAATCTGACCGGTCTGTTTGACAATGTGGGCAAGCAGGCGAGTGGTTGTCGTTTTGCCGTTGGTTCCCGTTACCGCTAAAATCGGCACCCGGCTGGGTTGAGGCGAGGGGAAAAGCATATCGAAGACGGCACCGGCGACGTTGCGGGGTAAACCTTGACTCGGGGCGACGTGCATTCTGAAACCCGGTGCTGCATTGACTTCGACGATGACGCCGTTGACATCGCGCAGGGGTTGGGAAATGTCGGGAGTTACTACGTCAATGCCGGCGATGTCCAAACCGATAATTTTGGCGACTCTCGAAAACAGCCAGACGTTTTCTGGGTGGATTTCGTCGGTGCGATCGACTGCAATTCCACCGGTACTCAAGTTGGCTGTCGCCCGCAAAAATACTCTTTCGCCGACGGGCACTACGGAGTCCATTGCGTATCCTTGTTTTTGCAGCAAATCCAGGGACAATTTGTCGATCGTGATCCGGGTGAGCACGTTGTCGTGTCCGTCTCCTCGCTGCGGGTCGCGGTTTACTTCTTCAATAAGCTGTTCTACTGTAGACTTGCCGTCGCCCACGACGTTAGCGGGGACTCGTTCTGCGACTGCTATGACTTGCCCGTTGACTACCAATACTCTGTGGTCACGGCCGACGTAATAGCGCTCGACAATGACGCTTTTTGTTTTTGATGCGGCGCTGGCTAAGTCGTAGGCTTCTTCTGCTGCTTCCCAGGAATTGATGTCGATCGTAATGCCGCGGCCGTGGTTGCCGTCTAGGGGTTTGAGGACGATCGGATAACCGCCGACATCTTCGATCGCCCCGCGCAGTTCATCCAAATAATGAATCACCGTTCCTCTGGGAACCGGTACACCGGCGCTGGCGAGGATATTTTTGGTACCTTCCTTGTCACAGGCAAGTTCTACTCCCAAAACTCCCGTCCGGTTGCTCAGAGTTGCCTGAATCCGCTTTTGGTGAACCCCGTAGCCGAGTTGAATCATAAACCGGGCGCTCAAAGGTATCCAAGGAATGCCGCGCGCTTCTGCTTCCTTAATCAGTGTTTCCGTGCTCGGCCCGAGTGCCGCCGACGCAGCAAACTCTCTCAGGTCTCTCAAATCTTGGACTAATTCTGCTGCTGGATAAGTGCCTGTCTCGGCAATACTTTGGCACATCCGCACGCCCGCCCGGGCTGCATAGCGACCTGCTTGTTCGTTTTGATACTCGATTACTACTTGGTAAATGCCTGGGGTCGCAGTTTCGCGGGTGCGGCCGAACCCGACCGGCATTCCTGCCATTTCCTGAAGTTCTAGGGCGACGTGTTCGATTACGTGTCCCATCATTGTGCCTTCTCTGACCCGTTGCAGGAATCCTCCCTGATGGCCTGGTGAACAGTGATGGTCGTTCAAACTCGGAAGTGCGGCGATCAACCCTTCATAGAAGCCAGGAATTTCGGATGTTTTTTTATCTGCCCACTCCTCTAAATCCAGACGCATCAGGACGAGTTTCTGGCGTCGGATGCTCCAGTAGTTGGGGCCGCGTAAGGTCTGGATTTTAAGTATTTTCATGGCAGTTAGAGGGGTATGGGGCGCGAAATCTTATAGATAATTGGAGCATTTATTCAATTTCGATCTAGATTGCTCGATCGACTGTTCGCTGCGAACAGTTTGGGAGTGAATTTCCAGTTATGGGCTACCCAATTGAAAATTCATGCCCTTGCGATCGGCTAAAAACAAGTACAGGTACATGGCTAGCAAAAAATCAAAGCCCGAAGTTAGAACTTTCTGTGATTCTGCCTTCTCGGCTCAGCCCGTGGCTGCTTCGGAATCTATTCTATTGTTGTATCCATGATTCGGCCGGAATGCCGCCTAATTTCTGCCGAATCAATGACAAGAGATGTTGTACGTTAGTTGGCTGTGCGGCATTCGGGGGGCCAGCCAGACTCGGAACAGGCTCCTGATGGCATTGGTTTGCCGAGGGGCATATTGTAGCAATCTCCGTGACATAGAACGTGCAAGCGCATATTGAACAGACTTAAGGGTTCTGTCGCTCCTACCATAGACTCATTGGTATAAAAATTTTCCCTAGAATCAACAATAGTCACAGTGCCTTTACCGAGAATTTTCATAGTATCGTCTCCCTCAAACAAGGCGCAGGTGTCTTCGTCAATACCAATAGCGATGCGATCGGGATGGCAAGCCACAGCCGACAGCAAGCGAGCCATGCGGTTGCGATTGTGAAAATGCTGATCTACGATGATCTCAGGAATAATGTTAAGTCCGTTTGCCATGTCTACTAAAGAGCGGTTCGGTGACGCGCCACTCCCACCGCCTGCAATCATGTGATATCCCATCACCGCAGCACCTGCGCTGGTGCCAGCAAGGGTAATCTTGCCTTCGAGAGTTTCTTTGCGAATTTTCTCCATCAGCGGGGTGTCCGCCAGCAGTCCACAAAGCCGCAGTTGGTCGCCGCCTGTGATGAATACGCCCGTACAGTCTTCTAAGTAATCTTTCCAGACGGGGTTTTCGCCTTGTTCGCGTTCGCGGATGTCCACTACTTTGACGGCGCCAACGCCCATTTCGTCAAATATTGTACGGTAGCGGTTGCTAATTCCTTCGGGATCTCGCGAAGCGCACGGAACGATCGCCAGCCGAGCGTTTGCACCCCCAGCACGGCAAAAAAAGGTGTTCAGAATCTCTCGCCCGTGAACTTTGTCTTCGGCTCCCCCGATGACCATAATCGAGGTTTTTGTGCGCTGGGGAATATTGTGTTCAAGGGCTTGAGATGTCAACTGCTGCATGATGTGTCTTCCTCTGTTGGATGTGAAATTCAATTTTGCCGTGGCTGTGCGTAGAATAGGGCTTTTTAAGAATAAATATTTGTTGGTGCGAGGGATGTGCGATCGCCGATCGTGCGATCCCGCAGTTGTTTGGCGGTGAGTTTACTTGCAGTCGCTGTCATGAAAAACTGATTATTGTTGTACAAAACGGGCCCGCCGACAAAGGAAGAGAATTTAACTTGCAAAAATTTTCAGAAATTATAAGAAATTATAAAGAATAAAGCAATTACTGAAAACTGAACTCCCTCTAAAGGTCAAACTAGAGGTGATGTATCAATGAAATTCCAATAATTGTGCGATTTGACGTTGTTACCCTATTTCCAGAATTTTTCCGGGCTCCCCTAGAGTCGGGACTGATGGGCAAAGCCTTAGCTAAAAAGATTGCTGAGGTGAATTTTGTCAATCCCCGCGATTTTACCACAGACAAACACCAGCGAGTCGATGATGAGCCTTACGGGGGCGGAGTGGGGATGCTGATGAAACCGGAACCGATTTTTGCTGCGGTGGAGTCGCTGCCGGTTTTGCCGAGGCGGGAGGTGATCTTGCTGACTCCCCAGGGGGAACCGATGCAGCAGTCGATGTTTCGAGAGTTGGCGGTCGGTCGCGATCAGTTGGTCTTGATTTGCGGTCATTATGAGGGTGTGGACGATCGAGTGCTACATTTGGTCACTCGCGAGGTGTCTTTGGGGGATTTTGTGCTCACGGGGGGCGAAATTCCAGCTTTGGCTTTGATAAATGGGGTTTTGCGATTGCTGCGGGGAACTGTGGCGAAGGAAGATTCCCTAAAGTTTGAGAGTTTTGAAGACGGACTTTTGGATTATCCGCAGTACACTCGACCTGCGGATTTTCGGGGATTGAAGGTGCCCGACGTGTTGCTGTCTGGTAATCACGCAGAAATTGCTCGCTGGCGCAAGCAACAGCAAATTGAAAGAACGCGCCAAAGGCGATCGGATTTGTACGATCGGTGGTTCCAGGAGAGGGAAGAATAGGAGAAAGGGCGATCGCACGAGTGGTCAGAAACCGGGTTTTTTGTGGTAATACTTCGTTGTAGTCCACAGATTCGGTAAATAACCCGGTTTCTTTGGTCTTGATGCGTAAATTCCGTATATTTAAGAGCCTAATAAATTTTGGATTCGCGTTTGTAAGTCTTTGAGTTCAGGAGAGCGATCGAGAAGTCTGCGAGAATTTTCTAGCGTTTCCAGCATTAACGGTTCTCTCCCCCCTCCAACAGCTTTAGGATTGCCATAACTGCTGAGGAAAGCAGCCAAAAAAAATCTTTAACACTCGGATCGGCATTAAAAGATAAATTCACTTATCTCCCTGAAAATATGAAATAATTGTCCTCTACTATACTTCCCAAACCCCAATTTTACATGAACATCCGCATCGGCAATGGCTACGACATTCACTGCTTAGTGCCAGAACGCCCCCTCATCCTCGGTGGCGTGCACATTCCCCACGAATTAGGCTTACTCGGCCACAGCGACGCCGACGTACTTACCCACGCTATCATGGACGCGATGCTCGGAGCTCTCAGCTTAGGAGATATCGGTCTTTATTTCCCTCCAACTGACCCGAAATGGAAAGGTGCTGATAGTCTCGTCTTGCTAGCACAAGTCAATCAGTTAATATTAGATAAAGGCTGGGAAATCGGCAATATTGATTCGGTGGTGGTAGCGGAACGTCCAAAGCTGAAACCGCATATTGAGCAAATGCGCGATCGGCTTTCTGCTGTCCTACAATTAAAACCAGACCAAATCGGCATCAAAGCCACCACCAACGAAAAATTAGGTCCGGTGGGGAGAGAAGAAGGAATCGCGGCTTACGCTGTAGTTTTGTTAGTGCTAAAATAAAACTTTAATCTACGTTTTAGGAAGGCCAAAACCATGCAAACTGAAACATTGGATTTAGAGTTACCCATAGACGCCGATATTATCGCATTGGATAAGGACGATCGGGTAGTCGTGCTAATCGAAGTCAAAATTATTGAAGCTCAAGAACCAGCAGCAAAGCAGAGGATTGCTGATTACATGATATCTTGGATGAAAGCTGCGTTAGCGAAAATGTCCGAGCAACGAACCATCATTCCCTATGCGATGTTTGTTGACACCGAGCAGATTCTGATTTTTAAATGGGACGGAGTAAATTTATCTGAACCTGTTTGCTCTCTAAACACTGCTGAGATCCTTCGCCATTATGAGCCTGAATTTGGCAACAAACGGATATTTAAGCGATACCTAACTAGACTGGTTGAAGCATGGCTGCGCGACTTAGCTTATAATTGGAAGTCTGAGATTCCAACCGCGTCAGAACAGATAGCAAAAATCGGCTTGCTGCCACTGCTAGCAGGTGGGACGACAAAATCTGGGGTAGAAATTGGTGGCAATTTTATATATCGAGACTAACTTTCTGATGAGCATTGCTACGGGACGCGACCCTGACGCTAACAACTTGTTGGTGAGTGTACCTACATCAGTCAGCATAGCCATACCAAGTATTTGCTGCATGGAATCACTTTCGGCTTTAGAAGATGAAATCAAGCGACGCAACCGTTTTTTAGGTGAAATGGAAAAACAAATTAGTCAGCTAAAGCGAGATAAAACTTCCCCCTCTGCCCAGTCTCTTGTCTTCCACTTAGAGCAATCACTCAATGAAAACGAGGCTCTGATAAATGATATTAATACACGTCTTTTTGCAGCTCTTGATTTGTTAGCCACCAAGATAGAAATGATTTCCTTAACAGCAGGCATACTTCAATCAAGTTTGAATTCAATTTTTATTGAAGAAGACCCTACAGACAATTTGATTCTGCACTGCATCTTGAATCACGCACACTTACATCCTAATGAAGTCAAAGTATTTTTGAGTAATAATACAAAAGAATTTGGTCTGCCCAAAGTTCGAGATGCTTTGCGGGGAGTAGGGATAACCAAGTATTTTTCGCGCACTGAAGACTTTCTCGGTTGGTTACAATCTTAGTCATAGTTGCACGCAGGTGGTAAACTAAAAAATTATGAAAATTTCTATGATGCTACATTCAAGACTGCGCTGGCTGGCGATTTTACTGGCGGCAATTGCCACTATAACTCTGTCTGCGTGCACTCCAGCCCGATCGAACTTAGTAAACAGACTCATCGTTCCCACCCCCAGCGGCCCAGCCACCTTTAACTACCCGCTAAATCAATCTGCATACAGCGTTTTTGGCTATATGTACGAGGGATTGATCAACGAAAACGGCTTGACATCCGAGTTAGAACCCGGTTTAGCCGAGTCCTGGGAAGTTTCTAAAGATGGCAAAAAGATTGTCTTCGCCCTGCGAGAGGGATTGAAATGGTCGGACGGCCAACCTCTGACTACTGATGACATTATCTTCAGCTATGAAAAGATTTATTTCAATGACAAAATTCCTAGCGGTTTGAAAGATATTCTGAGGGTTGGCATCAGTGGCGAATTTCCAAAAGTCAAAAAACTCGACAGTCGCCGCGTAGAATTTTCCGTTGCAGAACCCTTTGCTCCTTTTATTAGATATGCTGGGGGAATCCCAATTTTACCAGCTCATATTTTACAGGAATCTATCGATAATACAGATGCAGACGGCAAGCCTAAATTCTTGACTACTTGGGGTACGGATACTGACCCTAAAAAAATTGTGGGGAATGGTCAATACCGAATGCTGAGCTATACTCCCAATCAGCGCGTTGTTTTGGAACGAAATCCGTATTATTGGCGCAAAAATTCTGAGGGAAATCCTCAACCTTACATCCAGCAAATTGTTTGGCAAATTATCGAAAATACTGACAATCAACTGCTGAATTTTCGATCGGGCGATTTGGATACTCTGAACGTGGAGCCGGAAGTGTTTCCCCTGCTGAAACGGGAGGAGAAACGCGGCCAATATACGGTCTTCAACGGCGGCCCGGATACTGGCAGCGTGTTTATGTGTTTCAATCTGAATAAGGGGCGCAATGCTCAAAATCAGCCGTTTGTAGACCCGGTTAAGGCTCGCTGGTTCGCGAGTAAAGAATTTCGGCAGGCGATCGCCTATGGCATCAACCGCGAGGCGATGACTAACAATATCTATCGCGGACTTGGCGCGCCGCTGCATTCCCCAATTCCGGCGCAAAGCCCGTTTTACCTGTCCCCAGAACAGGGATTGAAAACTTACAGTTACGATCGACAAAAAGCCAAAGAGTTACTGTTAAGCGCTGGTTTTAAGTATAATAGTAACGGCGAATTGTTGGATGCTGAAGGCAACAAGGTACGATTTACTTTGTTGATGGCGGCAGGTAAAAAAGTTCGGGAACAAATGGGAACGCAAATTAAGCAAGACTTGGGCAAACTGGGGATGCAAATTGATACGCAGTTCCTGAGTTTTAACACTTATGTGGAAAAGCTGCGATTGACGCGAAATTGGGATACTTACCTCGGCGGTTTTACGGGAGGTACTGAACCGCACAGCGGCTACAATATTTGGTCAGTCAATGGCACTTTGCACAGTTTCAACCAGGGCCCGCAATTCGGAGAACCCCCGATTAAAGGTTGGGAAGTGTACGACTGGGAGCAGAAAATCGATGACCTTTATGTGAAGGCTTCCCAGGAGCTTGATGAGGCGAAGCGCAAGGAGCTTTATGGAGAAACGCAGCGGATTATAGCGGAACAAGTTCCTTTTGTTTATATGGTAAATCCGCTGACTTTTGAGGCGGTGCGCGATCGCGTTTCGGGAATTCGCTACAGTGCCCTCGGCGGTGCTTTCTGGAATTTGTACGAACTGAAAATAACAGAATAGTCAATCGATTTTAGATTTTAGATTTTAGATTTTAGATTGACTCCACAGATGAATCTGGGAACTTGAACAAGAGTCTAAAATTGTGCCATCGCGATTTAAGTTGGGGGCTTGTATCCGTTTTTGGGCAGGTCATTAGTTAGCAGTCATTTGTTATTAGTTTATGGAACCTAAAATTTTACAGAAGTTACTCGAATCAGTGGCCGCCGGCGATGTGAGTCCGATCGCAGCTTTGGATAAATTAAAGCATTTTGACTTTGAACAAGTCGGCGATTTTGCCAAAATTGACCACCACCGTACTCTGAGAACGGGTTTTCCTGAAGTAATTTGGGGCCCAGGGAAAACGCCAGACCAAATTGTTGAGATTATCGAGGCGATGCGCGGGCGAAATTCTGCGGTGATGGCGACGCGAATCGAACCGGAAGTTTTCGAGCAATTGCAACAAAAAATACCCGATTTGTGCTATCACCAAAAGGCTCGAATTTGTGCAATTTCTCCCAATTCCCCCAGTCCGCAGCATCCGGGTACTGTGACTATTATCAGTGCGGGAACGGCGGATTTGCCTGTAGCGGAAGAGGCGGCAGTTACTGCGGAACTTTGCGGTTTTCAGGTGCGACGTTTGTGGGATGTCGGAGTTGCTGGCATTCACCGCTTGCTGAGCAACCGGCACGTAATTGCCGATGCTGATGTGTTGATTGCAGTAGCGGGTATGGAAGGTGCTTTGGCGAGTGTGGTTGCGGGTTTGGCAGATTGTCCGGTGATTGCTGTGCCGACGAGTGTAGGTTACGGCGCGAGTTTTGGCGGGATTGCTCCTCTTTTAACTATGCTTAATTCTTGTGCGGCTGGTGTGGGTGTGGTGAATATTGATAATGGATTTGGGGCAGCGATTTTGGCTTGTCAAATTCTCAGAAGTGCTGGCAGAGTGGGGAAAATCATCAAAGAGGGGGAGAATGGGAGAGAGGGGGAGTAATTAGGAACCCCCTCGATTAGATCAGACTAAGTCTAACTGTCACAGGACGATCGATCTATTTTTAAGGTGCGTCAGACTCCGTTGTTGAAAGATTATTGAAGATTTCCGATAGTAGAGCACCTTACTATATATGTCAGTTGCTTCCAGGACTGCCAGACTCGGCGGTTGAAAGAGACTGTTGGCGAATTAAAAAAGGGTGAAACCAAACATCCCATAATCATGGAAAAAAAACTACAATGAGGC
>NZ_JAUBPI010000014.1:0-25010 GCF_036700645.1 Microcoleus sp. S36b_A4
TTGTTCGTACTTCATATTATGGGAGCTAATTTTTTCTTTTATTTTACCTAGAACGAGCGCACTTTCGCAAGAGGTCTTTTGAACTCTGTCAGTGCCTTTCGCGATCGGAAAGAGAGTTTTTTTAAAGTCATGTTTAAGAGTTTTGCCATTCTTCCCATCGTTAGCTACGCTGATGGTAAAACCAATTTTCGGGTACAGTAAATAACGGAGTTCTTCGAGAGTTGCATCATCCGAAGCTTCAATCAATTCGGCTAAAATCAGTAGTTGTTCTGCATTGAGTTTCAATTTGACTCTGCATCGCTCAGTTCGAGGAGCAATATGCAAGGGTCTCCCGAGACTGTTTAACTAATTTCTGGACGAAACTCCGAGGCTCCACAAAAACTGTTAGCTATTGCTCTTTGTGACAGCGGTTCCTTATGCTACATATCCATAATTTTTTGTCGGAAATCAAGAGAAGAAATTTTCATTTTTACTAATGTGTGATACTTACTAAAATTCTTGATATTTGTCATTCGAGTGACTGCTGTGGGTCGAGCGACTGTTCGATCGCGCTCCATTTAATTAGAGCTGCAGAACATTTTGGGGTTCTATATTTTTCACTCCGTTCAAGTCAGTTATATCATACCTCATCTTTCTGATAAATGCTATAGTATGGCATTCTGCCAAGGAATATGTTGCTAATAGATTATTTGAATCAATTGAAAAATTAGAAGCACTGTTACATAAACTGTTAAATGAAGGAGGACTAATTATGAAATGGAACCGAAAAATCAAAAATAAAGGTAACTTAGTTAATACAGTTTAGAGATTTAGCTGTTTGACAGCTTACCCCGCTTCATTTATTTTCCTCTGCTACCCCTACTGATTGAGCCGATAGAATAAATTTTTACTTGTGTGGGGAGTAGGGGTTGGGCAGGAGATACCGCCCTCAATATACAATTGAAATGCACAACAGCTTATTAATATGCCTGCCTCACAGGCGAACTAACTTGCCTTTGAATTTAGCCTAGGATGTTGATAATTCAGGCTTTAGCAATGGTTCTTTGCATCTTCTTGTCCGCGGACGCTGCGCGAACAAGCACAGGTGCGACGGACAAACACCAGGGCTGTGGTGGCGATTAAAGTAGCGTGCATCCGGGCGGACATTAAAGTTACTCAACCGATACTGGTGACTTTGTACGATCGAACAATTTACCGTGAGTGAGTTTTGAATTTTGAGTTGGGAGAGGGAGAGAGTGGGAGAGTGGGAGAGTGGGAAAAATCCTCTTGTTTCACGCTGGACTTCTTCACGCTTGACTTCTTCCCTCAACACCCATCTGTTAAATCGATTAAATCCCCTACACTGGGCGTTGCCGAACTTCCCTCTGATATCAAATCCGCGCTTCATCGTCGGGCGTAAAATCGAGTCAACATCCAACACTCAACCATCATTCAGTTTGGCGACCCCGAGTCAACAGTCAATAGTCAACAATCATGAGGAGTGCAACCAGAATTGATATGACTTCTCCCTTCTGACTTTTCAAATCAAGCAAAAGGCGAGCCGATTTCTCATTAGCGCGCCTCCTAATTGAATTTTATTTTGTAAAACGTAAATGAGGAGATTGTTCCCATTTGAAAAAAATCATGAAGTCGTCTTGCTAGCGCGGCGGCGGCGTGCTGCAACCAAGCCACCCAAACCGAGAGCCAAACCAGTCATTGTCATCGGTTCTGGAACTGCTTCTGCGCTCACTGCGAAGTCTTGGAAGTCTGCGTCGTTTTTGTTACCACGATCGTCGAAGGAGATTAGCGTGCCTCCATTAAACAGAGAACTTGTACCGTTTGTGAATTTTCCGGCAGCTTGGAAGACTTTGGTGTCTTCTTTGCCAAGTTCGTCCCACAGTTGCGATTGCGCGCCAAACACCGCTTGCTGGCTGCTGCCCTTGTTCAAGCTTGAGGTCGAGTACACACTGCCACCCCAGCCACTGTCGAGCCCCAAAGTGTAAACTTGATTTGCCAGGAATGTGAATACTGCCGAGCCAGAACCCACGACTGTATTGCCCAGAGTTCCTTTCCATTCGTTTGCCCACTCGTTGTCTGAGGATTTAGTTTCCGAAAACAGGGTGCTAACTAGAGAGACCGCCGAGTCCTTCACACTGTAGACTCCCACAGAGGATTGGTACATTCCGTGAGATTCTTTGAAGTTAAACTTGACGCTTGTATCTTGGCTGAATGTGATGCCGTTGGTACCAAAGGAGAAGGCTTGAGCTGGAGCTCCGGCGCCAAACAGAGCTGTGGCGGCGGCGGTAGCTGTGAGGGCGGATAAGAGTTTGGTATTCATAACCTGTTCCTTTTGTGCGATGGTCTTAATATTTTCATTATGCGATACTTTGTTTGTATTTGGTTCACTTTAGGTGAATTTTGACATATTCTTTATCAAGCCTTTACATAACCTTCACAAATGCTATCGATCGCATCTGCCGACGGCCGATCGCTCCCTAATAATGCCCACTCAATAATTATCAATATTGTGGCTTGAAACCTTGCAGTCGCGGGCATGGAGCGCGGGTCAGCCCAAGTAATTTGGATCGGGTTTATGCTAATTTTTTATGATATTCTCAAGTCTAAATTCTCAATAGCAAATACTTAAGTATAAATACGGTAAGATTCGTGGCTACTGACAGTTCCAGAAGTTTTCTATTAGCCAGAAACTGGGAATATGTGTTTTTTGGGGCTGGTGTAGGGGAGTTAAAGTAGTTTATCTATCGGGTAAATTACGTACAAAATGCGATCGTTGGGTCTAGGTATTTTGGTTGAATTAAATAGAGCCCCTGGCGTGAGATATCCCCAAGATGCGATCGAGGAGATGCAATTTCAGCAGATTGAAGCGGTAAAAGAGCGGATTGCCCATCAACAAAGATTATATAGAGAAGCTCTGACCCCGTCCTTGCTCCATATCGCCCGCATCAAAACAGACCGCTGTAGCGTTCCTCTGCCCAAGGTTCGCCCCGCTGGTGGTAGCCGTTGCGTTCCCAAAAACCGAGTTCTTCGGTTTCTGTAAACTCCAGGCCGTTAATCCATTTAGCGCTTTTCCAAGCGTACAGGTGGGGAACTACGAGCCGCATTGGGCCGCCGTGGTCTGCGGATAGAGGTTCGCCGAAGACGGTGTGGGCGAAAAAGTTTTCTTCTCGGAGGAAGTCGGCGATCGCAATGTTGGTAGTGTAGCCGCCGTAGCAGTGTTCTAGGACGTGCAGAGCTTTCGGATCGACTTCTATATAGTCCATAAAATCTGTGACTTTGACTCCCGTCCACTGCACGTCCAGTTTTGACCACCGGGTGACGCAGTGAAAATCCGCCGTAAAGTTACTTTGGGGCATGGCCTGGAAGTCCGACCAAGTGAAAGTTTGTGGTTTTGCCAATCCCCAGACTTTAAATTCCCAACTTTCAATGCTGACGGAGGGTGTATCGCCGTAGGTCAGCACAGGAAAACCGTTGGCGAGGTATTGACCCGGGGGGACGCGATCTATGTTTTCTGATTCTGGCTTGCGAAAAAATTTGCCCAGCATTGATTCACGTTCTACAGTAACTGACTGCCATCCTGAGTATAACTTGCAGAGATGAGCGCATCGCAATTCATCTCAAGGTAGAAAAGAAAAGCACTTTTCTAGAAATAAAAATCCCTAAATCATGCTTGATGCCCGCCTATTTATGCCTTGGGAGAGAGCCGAAGCTAAAAATTTAAAAAATTTATCACTCCCGCGTATGAATTACCTAACCTTAAATTTTATCGTAATTATTGGTGCATTTCTGAATCTTTGATGTATTGTTACAATATGCTCAGATGCCATATGTCAAAAAATTGATGGGGTAAAAATCATGATCACAAGTTGCTTGATTCCGTTGACGGTATGCTTGATTGCTTGGTGGGTGACTGCCGGGACTGACAACAGAACGCTAGACGGAATTCCGGCTCCCATAGCTGCAATTATTGGAATGTGTTCGTTAATTTGGTTGGTAGCGGCGTGTCCTTGGCCTGTTGAACTTGCTCTAGTATTGGCGGTGCTGGTTTTCGGCAAAGCTTATTTGCAAAAAATCTTGAAAGTCGGCTGAATTTTTAGGGCTAGCGCTCCTATGATTTGCGGGAGCGCGATGATCGAGTGCTGCTACCTTGTTAAAATTTTTTGCGATTTGTCTGGCTAGGTTCTCCGAGGGGGTCGCAAAGACGGAACCAACCCCAGAACTGGTGAAATTCAATTTACATATTTCAGTTAAAAATTAGAACATAAAGATCGACAGAGAAACCCGGTTTATTTTAGATCAACCGGGTTTTTGAAGGTCTGAAATTTTCACACATCCCGCAAGAATTGCTGAGGAATTCGACACTCGGAATACAAGAAAGTGGGTTTCTGAGTCCAGGAGTGTTGGTGTATGTGCGTAAAATGGCGAGCTGTTAAATTGGCAAGCGATTGATATCTTTATTAGAACCAATTACTACCATCGCGTCGCCCTTTCTCAAGCGTTCGCTTGGCTCCGGATTAATCTCGAACTTTTCGGCGCGCCC
The DNA here is from genome assembly GCF_036700645.1 of Microcoleus sp. S36b_A4. Classification (NCBI taxonomy): domain Bacteria; kingdom Bacillati; phylum Cyanobacteriota; class Cyanophyceae; order Oscillatoriales; family Microcoleaceae; genus Microcoleus; species Microcoleus sp. S36b_A4. The sequence continues at coordinate 4,538 of NZ_JAUBPI010000014.1, forward strand.
GACTGCTAGCAAGTTCAAACCATACCTGCGCCGGAGTTCCAATTCGGAGATGGTTTTACCGTCAAACTTTTCAGGAACGAGCAACTCAACGATGCTGTGAGCTGGGTCGAGGTCAAAGCGTTCTAAAATGCTGGGTTTTGTAAGAAGGCGGGCCAAAGAGCAGCCCATTTCTCGTTCTGGAAAAACTACATGATCTGCGCCGACTTTTTTCAACAGTTTTAAGTGAGTTTCCGAAGAAGCTTTGGCTATTACGTGATTTACCCCGCCTTCCTTAAGGTTTAGGGTGGTGGTAATGCTTTCTGCTAGGTAATTGCCGATCGCCACAATCACTGTTTCAAACTCAAATATACCAGCTTCCTGAAGAGCGCTAGGCTCAGTAGAATCTAACTGCACAACGTGAGCAGCAATACGATCGTTCAAAGCTTGAGTTACTTTTTTTTCATCGGTGTCAATTCCCAGGACTTCGTAACCCAAACCGTGCAGAGTAGAACACACAGCTTTGCCGAAGCGTCCCAAACCAATAACGGCAAACTGCTTGTTGTCGGCGCGCAAAGTGCGAAAAAAATTTAAAGATGACAGGTTCACTGAATATCCAGCGCTGAGCGTCTTGCTGTTGAAATTTTAGCAGAGACAGCGCCGCCTCCTTTTGATTTTTGGCTAAGTAGTAAAAGTTGATTTGGGTTGTCACCCATTGTTTAGATTATCAGCAACGAGGCAGAATTTTTTATCCCACTAACAAACTTTCCTCAGCATACTTAAAAGACCTGGGTTTTGGATCGCCGAAGGCAGCACTCATCAGCAGCAACACGCCAACCCGACCTATGTACATTGTAGCAATCAAAACTAGCTTACCGATCGCTGAAATCTTGGCTGTAATCCCTGTGGAAAGACCGACCGTGGCAAAAGCTGAAACTGCTTCATACAGCGCTGCGATAAATTCTACTTCGGGATTGGTCAGCTCGATTAAAATTGCAGATGTGAATGCGACCAACATGGAACCGAAGACTACACTAATGGTTTTTAGAATCATTGCTGGCGGGATTTGACGCTGATAGCACTCCACATCTTCCTGGCCTTCGAGAACTGCTGTGGTACAGCAAAACAATATTCTAAAAGTTGTGGTTTTGATTCCGCCGCCGGTGCTGCCAGGACTGGCGCCGATAAACATCAGCGCGACAGTCAGAAATAGCGAGGCTTCGCTCATTTTGCCAATGTCAATTGTATTGAATCCCGCCGTGCGGGGAGTAAGAGATTGAAACCAAGCTGCCATCACTTTTTGAGGAAAATTTAGAGAGCCGAAAGTGTCAGGGTTGTCGTATTCCAGCACCAAAAAGGCTAGCATTCCTAAAATCAAAAGGACAGCCGTTGTAGTGGTAACAACTTTGAAGTTCAAAGAAAAAACTGTGCAGATAGGGCTTTTCTTCAAGCGATCGCGCAGCCACAGGTACATTTCCATAATTACTTCATAGCCGATTCCGCCAAATATGATTAAACCACCGACAGTGAAGTTAACCATAGGCGAATTGATGTAGCCGATCAAATTATCTGAATAGATGCTAAAACCGGCGTTGTTAAACGAATTAACGCTGTGAAATATAGCAGACCACACACCCTCTTTAAATCCGTATTGGGGGACGAAAACCGTCATCAGCAAAAACACTCCTGTTAATTCAAACAAAAGGGTTGTTGCTAGAATTGACTGCACGAGTTGTACTACGCCGGCTAGCCCGGATTTGTCGAGAGATTGTTGCAGGGCAACTTTGTCTTTCAAGCCAAAGCGGCGGCCCAATAACAGCAGCAAGAAAGTTGTGGCTGTCATGTAGCCCAAGCCTCCTATTTGCACCAGTAAAACTAGGCACAATTGCCCCCAAAAAGAGTAATATTTTCCGACATCCACAACCGACAATCCCGTGACGCAGACAGCGGAAGTAGAGGTAAACAGTGCTGTTATTGGATCGCTCCAAGTTCCATCAATTGTGGAAAAGGGCATCATCAGCAATAGAGTACCTGCGAGGATGACAGCGAGAAAGCCCAAAGCAATGGTTCGCGAGACAGTCATTCGATTTTAGGTTTGAGATTTTAGATTTTAGATGTGAGAGGGAACCCACAAATCGATTTGAGATTTGAGGTTTGAGAGGGAAGCCACAAATCGATTTGAGATTTGAGGTTTTAGAGGGAACCCACAAATAGAGCGTCGGGCGTGAAGTCAGGACATCTCTATCTGGCGAAGGCCGGAGACCGATCGAACTCAATCGCCAAATTCTATGACAACAGCGGGAAAATAACGGTAGAATTCCTTTAATAACTTGCGATCCGGCGATGACATCAACACTTTACCAGCAAATTCAGCAACTTTACGACGCTTCTAGCGGTTTGTGGGAGCAGGTGTGGGGCGAACATATGCACCACGGTTACTACGGCCCGGATGGCAATTTGAAAAAAGAGCGCCGACAGGCTCAGATAGATTTAATTGAAGAACTGCTGGCATGGGCTGGAGTACCGTCAGAGAAGGCACTGTGTGAATCTTACCGCATTCTCGATGTCGGTTGCGGGATTGGTGGCAGCACACTGTATTTGACTGAAAAGTTTAGTTCGGTCGCGGCAAATAATTTAAAGTTGGATGGCGAGGCGGATCAAAATTATAGCCGATCGCCTGAACAAAATAAAACGGGCGCTAGCGTTACAGCGACCGGGATTACTCTGAGTCCGGTACAGGCCAACAGAGCGACCGAACGCGCTAAAATTGCCGATGCTCAAAGCAATGTGAACTTTTTGGTGGCCGATGCTTTGAATATGCCTTTTCCTGACGAGTCCTTCGACTTGGTTTGGTCGCTCGAAAGTGGCGAACATATGCCAGACAAAATTAAGTTTTTGCAGGAATGCTGCCGCGTACTCAAGCCGGGAGGAACTTTGATTTTGGCAACTTGGTGTCACCGCCCGCTGGGAGAAACGGCGGGTGAATTAACTGATGAAGAGAGAAAAGAATTGGCAGAAATTTACCGAGTTTATGCTTTGCCTTATGTGATTTCTTTGCCGGAATACGAGGAAATTGTTCGCAGTTTGCCTTTGACAAGTATTCGCACCGCTGATTGGTCAAAAGCTGTTGCTCCTTTTTGGGATGTGGTGATCGATTCTGCTTTGACTCCGAGCGCAATTTGGGGTTTGCTAACTAGCGGTTGGACGACTATTCAAGCAGCACTTGCTCTCGTATTGATGAGCCGTGGATATCAGAGCGGGTTGATTCGTTTTGGGCTGATTTGTGCTGTAAAATAACAGGCATATATCAGAGAAGTTTTGAGTCTTGAGTTGATGAGTAGGGTGCGTATTACGCACCCTACAGAATATTATTTGTTTGGGGTGGGTGTGAGTTTTATGGGCAATGATTCGATTGGCAAGTCTTGGATTGATAAAAATGGCTCGGCTCCGCAAAGCTGGGTGAGGGCTTTTTGGGAGTTTTCTCGGCCGCACACAATTGTGGGTACTAGCTTGAGTGTATTGGCTTTGTACGCGATCGCCCAAAGTGCGCGGCTGTTTGTGAATCCTGTATTTGGGGCCCTAGCTTTTGCCTGGTTGGCTTGCATTTGCGGCAATATTTATATTGTGGGATTAAACCAGTTAGAAGATGTTGAAATTGATAAAATAAATAAGCCGTATTTGCCGATCGCCTCGGGAGTGTTTTCTCAGAAAACCGGGGAATTAATTGTAATTGCAACGGGGATTATAGCAGTTTTGACTGCTGTTTTGCAAGGCCCGTTTTTGCTGGCTACCGTTGGCGTTAGTTTGGCGATCGGGACTGCTTATTCTCTGCCCCCAATTCGGCTGAAACGGTTTCCTTTTTGGGCGGCGCTGTGCATTTTTACTGTGCGGGGCGCGATCGTAAATTTAGGGTTATTTTTGCACTTTAATTGGGTGTTGGGTTTGGGAAGGGCGAAAAGCGCTTTTTCTGGCTGGAGTTTGGAGAGTATGTCTTTTAGGATTCCTGCGGAAGTTTGGGTGCTAACGGTTTTTGTTGTGGTGTTTACGTTTGCGATCGCCATTTTTAAAGATATCCCCGACATGGAAGGGGACAAGCAATATAATATTACTACGTTTACGATTGAGCTGGGCAAGCCTGCCGTCTTTAATTTATCTCGCTGGGTATTGACGGTTTGTTATTTGGGCGCGACTTTGGCGGGAGCGATCGTATTGTCGAATGTTAATTTAGTGTTTCTGGCAGTTTCTCATTTGGCGGCTTTGGGTTTGGTGTGGTTTTGGAGTACGAAAGTTGATTTGGACGATAAAATAGAAATTGCTGCATTTTATCAGTTTATCTGGAAGTTGTTTTTCTTAGAATATCTGATTTTTCCCGCAGCTTGTTTGTTGGGGTAGAAGGGGAAGTTCGGCAACGGATTGTGTAACGGATGTAACGGATGTAACTGCGATGGAATGGGGAAGAAGGAAGAAGGAATGGGGAAGGGGGAAGAAGGAAGAAGGAAGGGGGAAGAAGGAAGAAGGAAGGAAGAGTTAACAAATTAGAATAAGTTGGCAATTACAAGTTAGCGAACTCCCAAACAACCAAGACAACTATGGCTTCTCAAAAAAAATCGCGGAAATCTGCCTGCAAACTGGGTGCCGAAGACTCTTTGAAGTTAGCTTGGGAACATCACCAAGCGGGACGTTTGTTAGAAGCTGAGAATTTGTATCGGCAAATAATAGAAGTGCAGCCGGAATCTGCAAACGTGCTGTGTTTGTTGGGAATAGCGGCGAGACAGCAGGGAAAGATTGCAGAGGCGATCGACTTTTACGAACAGGCGATCGTCCAAAACCGCGATTTTGTAGAAGCACATTTAAATAAGGCTAATGTTTTGCTGGATGTAGGGGAATATCAAAGGGCGATCGTCAGTTACGAACAAGTCATCAAAATCCAGCCCAATTCGGCACTCGCTTACAATAATTTGGGCTGGATTAAACAACAATTAGGCGAAATAGACGCTGCTATTTTATATTACCAAACAGCGCTGCGACTCGACCAAAACCTGCACGAAACAGCGCACAATTTAGGACATTTGTTTAAACATAATAATCAATTAAACGAGGCGATAGCTTATTACCTCCACGCTTTAAAAATAAATCCAAATTTGACATATTCCCTGATGGGCTTGGGAACAGTTTTGCAGCAACAAGGTAAATTAGCCGAAGCTTTCAACTGCTACCAGCAAGCGGTAAAACTAGACCCCAACAATCCCGAAGCTCACAACAATGTAGGAGCATTTTTCCACGAACAAGGCAATGCAAAAGCAGCAATATCCCACTACCGGCAAGCATTAAACTTAAAGCCAGATTTCGTGGAGGCTATTAATAATCTCGGACACGCTTTGGTCGATTTAGGAGAATTTCAAGAGGCTTTTTCTTGTCACAGTCGAGCCTTGGAATTGCAGCCAGACAACGCCACCGCCCACCTGGAATTCGCCTTAACTTTGCTATTGTTTGGAGATTTTCAGCGCGGTTTTGCTGAATACGAGTGGCGGTGGCGCACTCCGCAACTACAACCGAGGCAATTTAAACAGCCGGTTTGGGATGGTTCGGATTTGCAGGGGAAAACTATTTTACTCCACGTCGAGCAAGGCTTTGGCGATTCGATTCAGTTTATTCGCTACGCCCAAATTCTTCGCAGCCAAGGCGCTAAAGTTATGGTGGCTTGCTATCCAGAACTGCTGCGGTTGTTTGCGACAGTTCCTGGTATTAAATATTTATCAGTTAGTCTGGAAGGTTTGCCAGAATTTGACGTTCACGTGCCGCTGATGAGTCTGCCGCGAATTGTCGGGACAACTCTGGAAACAATACCTGCCAATGTTCCTTATTTATATCCGCCTGCTGAGTGCAAGTTTGCGCTTTCTTCTGATGCCAAATTGAAGGTGGGGATTGCTTGGGCAGGGAGTCCGAAGCGCCGGAAAGACAATCAGCGTTCTTGCATATTGAGCGATTTTATTCGATTTTTGGATGTTCCGGGAATCGCTTTTTATAGTTTACAAAAAAACTTGTCCGAGAGCGATCGCACTTTGTTGCACCAACACTTAGTGCCGGATTTAACTCCGCATTTGAACGACTTTGCTGATACCGCTTCGGCTATATCTCAACTGGATTTAGTCATTAGTGTCGATACGGCTGTGGCGCACTTAGCTGGTGCTTTAGGAAAACCGGTTTGGGTGCTGCTTTCTTTTGCTCCTGACTGGCGTTGGCTGCTGGATCGTGAAGATAATCCTTGGTATCCAACTGCGAGGCTTTTCCGCCAAAGTCAGCCGGAAAGTTGGCAAGAATTGTTTGAGGAAGTACAGGCGGCTTTGAGTTTATTTGCGCTGACCAATACTGCTAGTTATTCTGAGGATTCTGCCCACGATCAGCTTGACTTAGTTTCACTCGGAATAACTGCTAATCCTACGCCGTATCTCGATTATGTAGCTCTCAAAATGACAGGTGCAAGCGTAGTTCAAGAGAGTAAACAAACATTTGTGATTGCCAGCGAAGGGTTAGCGGAACGCTCCACAGTTAAGCAATTGCAGGGAATTGAGACCTCTTTTGCGCTCGGAACGGCTGGCAATAATTTGGTTGTCTTAGAGGATTTATTGCGGCAAGCAGAACATTTAATGGAAACAGGAGATAGAGAAGAGGCGATCGCCCTTTACGAACAGATAATATCTCTTGACCCAAATTGCGTTCAAGCGCGGATTAATTTTGGTTTTCTCAAGCAGGAAAATGGCGAATTGGAAGCCGCTATCCCCCATTACCGAGAAGCTTTAGCCATTGATCCAAATATTCCTCAAACAGCTTACAACTTGGCAAAGATTTTTGAGGAACAAGGTCAAGTGGAAGAGGCGATCGCACATTACGAACAAGCTCTTGTCGCTGAACCTAATTTCGTACCCGCACTGATTAATTTAGCTGTGGCGCAGCAAGAAAAAGGCGAACTTTTCAGGGCGATCGAGCTGTACCGGCGAGCGCTGGAAATTAATCCGCATAGCTGGGAAGCTTATAACAATCTGGCAACTGTTTTGCAAGAACAGGGCAATTTAGAAGATGCGCTGGAGTATTATCACAAAGCTCTAGAATTGCTGCCAGATTTTGTGGAAGCTATCAACAATTTAGGCAGGACGTTTCTGGAAAAAGGCGCGGTACAAAATGCCATATCCTGCTACAGACGAGCGATTCATTTAAACCCCAATCACGCTAGCGCTCACCTGAATTTGTCCTTGGCTTTGCTGTTGGTGGGAGATTTGGAAAATGGTCTCGCTGAATACGAGTGGCGCTGGCAAATTAAAGAATTTCACACTGGTCACTCCTGTTTTTTGACGGGGCTGGATAATACTGTTTCGGTGAGAGAATACCGGCCGCTATGGGACGGTTCTGATTTGGTGGGAAAGACTATTTTGCTGCACGCCGAACAAGGTTTAGGTGATTCGCTTCAGTTTATTCGCTACGCTGCGATCGTCAAAAATAAAGGCGGTAGGGTCATTGTGGGCTGTTACCCGCAATTGCACCGTTTATTTGCAACGGTTGATGGCATTGATTTGCTAATAGTTAAAGGGGAGCCACTGCCGGAATTTGACGTGCAAGTGCCCATGTTGAGTTTGCCCTATATTATCGGTACGAAGCTGGAAACAATACCAGCAAATACTGCTTATTTATCTCCGCCTGCGGGTGCTGAATTTAAGCTTGGGCCCGATCGCACTTTGAAAGTTGGCATTGTCTGGGCGGGGAATCCAAAACACCGCAAAAACAAGCAGCGTTCGTGCAGTTTGAGTCAGTTTCTGCCGCTTTTGGACGTTTCGGGGGTAAGCTTTTACAGCTTGCAGAAAGAGGTTTCTGAGGCAGATCGCGCGCTGTTGAATCAAACGTCGATCGTAGATTTGAGCCCGTATTTTGGCGATTTTGCTGATACTGCTGCTGCGATCGCCAAACTGGATTTAGTCATTAGTGTCGATACCGCTGTCGCCCATTTGGCGGGCGCTTTGGGCAAACCAGTGTGGATTTTGCTGGCGTTTTCGCCGGATTGGCGGTGGCTGTTGGAACGGGAAGATAGTCCTTGGTATCCCACGGCGCGGCTGTTTCGCCAGCATCAGCGGGGCGACTGGGAGGACGTTTTCGATCGGGTGGCGGCAGCTCTAGGCGCGGTTGCTGCTGCATTTGTGCCGTCGGATTCGGCGGATGCAGAGTTTCGGTTGGGCGTGGATTTGCAGCAGCAAGCCGATTTTGGCGGTGCGATCGCTTGTTATGAGCGAGCGATCGCGCTCAATCCTAATTACGCAGCCGCGCACAGCAATTTAGGCGTTGTCAAACAACAAGCGGGCAGGCTCCCAGAGGCGATCGCGCACTACCGACAAGCCCTAGCAATCGACGGGAATTTGGCGGAAACTGCGAGCAATTTGGGCAGCGCGCTCGCGGAAGCAGGGGAGACTGAAGAGGCGATCGCAGAATATCAGCGGGCGCTGTCTTTAAACCCGAATTGCGCGGAAGCGCTGATTAATTTGGGCCTGTTGCGGGAAGAACAAGGGGACGTGGTGGAGGCTATAAGCTGCTATGAGCAAGCGATTCAAGTGAATCCTAATTGCGCGGTGGCTTATTTGAATTTGGGAATTGCTTTGGAGGCACAAGGGGAGGATGCGATCGCGAATTACGAACGCGTGATCGCAAATTACGAACGGGCGATCGCGATCGCTCCCAATGATGTGGAGGCTTTGCAGCATTTAGCATACGCCTCGATCCGACAGGGCAAAATTGACCGCGCGATCGCATACTATGATCGAGCTCTGGCGCTGCAACCGGATGGGGCAGAAACTGATCTCGCTTGCGGGAGTTCGCTGTCTAGTCCAGATAAGTTGGATGAGGATTTAGCTGTTTGCCAGCAAGCGATTCAGGCATCGCCAGCCAGTGCACAGGCTCACGGCAATCTAGGAATTGTCCTGCATAAACAGGGCAAAATTGAAGATGCGATTGCCTGCTATCAGCAAGCTTTGAGCCTGAAACCCGACTTTCCACAAGCTTTGAACAATCTCGGCAAAGCTTTTGAGGAAGCGGGAAAAATGGCAGAGGCGATCGATTGTTACCGTCGGGCGATCGAACTCAAACCCGGTTATATCAATCCCCTCACCAGTTTGGGAAGTGCTTTGCACAATCGCGGACAATTTGCGGAGGCTCTCACCTACTACAGCCAAGCAGTTAAATTTAATGTCGCTAGCCCCGAATCTCACTTAAATTTAGGTTTAGCTTTGCTGCTGTCTGGAGACTTGCAGCGTGGTTTTTGCGAGTACGAATGGCGACTCCTAGTTAAAGAAAAACAGTTCCGGCGCCACAACTTTATTCAGCCGCTTTGGGATGGTAAAGATTTGGAGGGGAAAACTATTTTGCTTGGCCCGGAACAGGGTTTAGGCGATGCAATTCAGTTTATCCGCTATGCAGATTTAGTCAAGCAAAAAGGAGGCAGGGTAATTGTTTGGTGTTTGCCACACTTGCAGCGCTTGTTTGCACAAGTTTTGGGAATCGATGGGTTAATAGTTAATCCAGAGGATGCGCCGGATTTTCAAGTTCAGGTCCAGCTAATGAGTTTGCCACACATTCTGGGAACAACTTTAGAAACTATACCGGCGAATGTTCCTTATTTAGCTCCGCCGCCCGGTTGGGAATTTACTCTCAATCCAACTACTAATTTGAAAGTAGGGATTGTGTGGTCTGGAAATCCTAAAAATTCCCAAAATAAGGTGCGATCGTTACCCCTAAATTTGTTGACAAAACTGTTAGATATTCCCGGAGCAGAATTTTATAGTTTGCAACAGGAAATGACAGCAGACGATCGCGCTTTGTTAGAGCAAATGCCTGTAACAGATTTAAGCTATTATTTGCACGACTTGGCGGATACTGCGGCGGCAATTTCGGCTCTGGATTTAGTGATTTCTGTAGATACTTGTGTGGCACACTTGGCTGGTGCTTTGGGCAAACCCGTGTGGATTTTGCTCTGTTTTGTGCCGGATTGGCGGTGGATGTTGCAACGCGAAGATAGTCCTTGGTATCCCACGGCGCGGCTGTTTCGCCAGTCAACAGCGGGAGATTGGGAAGGAGTTTTAGAACAAGCTAGTTTGGCGCTCAGAGAAAGAATTATCCAGCATCAGGAAGCTCAACCACTAATAGAAGCTCAGCCCAATGTTGACTTAGCTCAAGAACAGTTCAATTGCGGAAATGTTCTGAAAGCGCAAGGTAGATCTTCCGAGGCGATCGCTTGTTTTAAAAATGCTTTAATTTTGCAGCCGACCTCGATCGAAACCGCCACTAATTTGGCAGTGACACTGCACCAAACAGGCAATTTAGCCGAAGCTGCCACCTATTATCAGCGCGCGATCGAAATCGACCCTAACTGCGCTCAAGCGCAAAATAACTTAGGTATTTTGCTGCAAGATCAAGGCAATATAGCCGATGCTGTATCTTGTTTTCAAAAGGCGATCGCCCTGAATCCGATTTACGTCAAAGCTCTCAACAATCTCGGCGCGATACTTCAGCAGCAGGGCGAGTTGCCGACTGCGATCGCGTATTTTCATCAAGCACTTTCCGTCAATTCCAATTATGCGGCCGCGCTGGTAAATTTGGGTGCGGCGATGCAAGCACAATCTCAGCTAGCCGAGGCTGAACGCCTTTACGAGCGTGCAATTGAAGCAGAACCAAACAATCCTACAGCACACTATCACCTGGGAACGTTATGCTTGGCGGCGGGAAAAATAGAACAGGCAATTTCTAGCTTAGAACGAGCCATATCTTTGAACCATAATTATCTAGAAGCTATTACTAATTTAGGCAGTGCTGTTGAACAATTAGGAGACGTAAATCGAGCAATTTTTTGTTACAATCAAGCTATAAAACTTGATGCAAATTGTGTCAAAGCTCACTTCAATTTAAGCTTAGTCTTGCTGTTGACTGGAGATTGGCTGCGCGGTTTAGCAGAATACGAGTGGCGCTGGCAAACTGAACAGGCGAAAAAATTACCACGGTTGAATTTTGATCAACCAGTTTGGGACGGTTCAGATTTGAACGGACAAACTATTTTGCTCCGATCCGAACAAGGTTTAGGCGATGCCATTCAATTTGTGCGCTACGCGGCAATGGTGCAGCAAAAAGGTGGCAAAGTAATCCTTTCTTGCTATCAAGAACTGAAGCGTTTATTTAAGCAGATTCCTGGCATCGAACAAGTGGCGGTTCGGATGGATGAATTGCCGTATTTCCAAGTGCAAGCACCTCTGATGAGTTTGCCGTATATTCTCGGAACAAATTTAGAAAATATACCGGCAAGTATTCCTTATTTAGCTGCGCCGCCCAATTGGCAATTTTCTCTAAATTCCGATGGTAAGTTTAAAGTTGGGATTGCGTGGGCTGGAAGTGCGGAACATTTGAAGGATTTTCAGCGATCGAGCGATTTAAGCTATTTCCTCACATTATTAGATATTCCCGGTGTAACTTTTTACAGTCTTCAGAAAGACTTATCGCCTGAAAATCGTAGTTTGTTAACTCAAATTCCAGTGATAGATTTGAGCGACAATTTGAACGATTTTGCCGATACTGCGGCGGTGATATCGCAACTAGATTTAGTAATTTGCGTGGATACGGCTGTCGCGCACTTAGCCGGTGCTTTGGGTAAACCCGTATGGATTTTGCTGTGTTTTATGCCGGATTGGCGGTGGATGTTGGAACGCGAAGACAGCCCTTGGTATCCGACGGCGCGACTGTTTCGGCAGCATACACCGGGCGATTGGGAGGAAGTATTCGATCGCGTAAAAACAGCCTTGCTAGAAAGGGCGGGCACGAGGGAACCGCCCCTACAATCTACTCGTTCCCAAGCTGTGCCTGGTAACGGAGATACCGAAGCTTCGGCTCGATTTTCTTTGTCGCCCGCACAGGTACAATTTCACCTAGCAAAAGCCTTAGAAAAACAAGGTAAAAAAGCAGAGGCAGCCGTTCGCTACGAACAAGTAATTGCCGCCTCACCCAGCCACGCCGAAGCCCACAGTTATTTAGGTTATCTCAAACAGGAAAACGGGCAAATAATCGAGGCAATTTCGCACTACAAACAAGCGCTAGAAACCAATCCCAACCTGAGCGAAACAAACTTATATTTTGGTTCCGCCCTCGAAGAACAAGGAAAAGTCGCAGAGGCGATCGACTTCTACAATAAAGCAATTCAACTACGTCCCAACTCGCCAAATTGGCGCTTGAGACTAGCCTTAGCTTTGCTCTTAACTGGAAATTTTGAGCGTGGTTTTGCGGAGTACGAATCGCGCTGGCAAACTCAACAATTGGATCAGCGCTCTTTTGAGAAACCACTTTGGGACGGCTCGGATTTGCAGGGAAAAACAATTTTATTGCACCCTGAACAAGGTTTTGGTGATACGATACAATTTATCCGCTACGCGGCTTTAGTTAAGCAAAAAGGCGGCAAAGTTATTGTTGCTTGTCATGTCTTGCTGAAGCGTTTATTTGAAGGAATTGCAGGAGTCGATCGAGTAGGAGTCAAGCCCAGCGATTTGATAGATTTTCAAGTGCAAGTCCCGCTGCTAAGTTTGCCCCGAATTCTGGGAACGACTTTGGAAAATATACCGGCAAATATTCCTTATTTAGCCCCACCACAGAATTTTAAATTTTCCCTAGAGCCGAACAATAAACTAAAAGTCGGTCTTGTGTGGGCGGGCGGCCCGCTGCACCGCAACAATCATCGGCGATCGTGTAAATTGAGCGATTTTGTGAAATTTGTAGATGTTCCGGGAGTGAGTTTTTACAGCCTTCAGAAAGATTTGTCAGGAGGCGATATTACTTTATTAAAGCAACACCAAATTGAAGATTTGAGCAACCATTGCGTAGATTTTGCCGACACCGCAGCAATTATTTCGCAACTCGATTTAGTAATTTGCGTAGATACTTCTGTGGCGCATTTGGCCGGTGCTTTGGGCAAACCCGTCTGGATTTTGCTGTCTTTCGTGCCCGATTGGCGCTGGATGCTGGAACGCGAAGATAGCCCTTGGTATCCCACTGTGCGTCTGTTTCGCCAGCAAAAAGCTGGTGATTGGGATGGAGTTTGCGATCGTATAAAAGCAGCCTTAGAACAGCTAATTTCCCATCCTCTCCCTCGCTACCTGGCTCTGCCTGGTAACGCATATTCAGAGGCTCCGTCTCAAATCCAACCCCCAGAAACTCCGCCTCAAATTCAGCCCCCAGAAACTCCCCCACAAATTACAGGAATGGGCATCAGTTGGCCGATCAGCATCACCAGCGGCTGGGGAATTTACGCCCTGAATTTAACACTACAACTGCGGCAAAATCCAGCCTGGGAAGTTGCACTTTTAGCACCCCCATCAATCACCTCAGAATCAATGAATCCGCTGCATAAATCGCTGTTGTTACCTGTAATTGAAAAGCACAAAAGTTTTCAGGAATTAGTAGCAGCAAATTCCGACAAACAAATCAGTTGTAATTTTCCCGTACTTTACGCTTTGGGGAATAATTTAGCATCGTCGGGAGTTGACAATCAAATTACCAGCGCTTGTCAAATAGGAGTCATATTTTTTGAAGACACACGAATCACAGCAGAAGCACTAGAAACAGCCAAAAAATATAGCGTGATTGTCGCCGGTTCCAACTGGAATGCGGATGTTTTGAGAAGCTGCGGCTTGACTAATGTGGCGATGGTACATCAAGGAATTGACCCAACAATTTTCCATCCTGCACCCAAATCTAATCTATTTGGCGATCGCTTCGTCATTTTCTCTGGCGGCAAACTGGAATATCGCAAAGGTCAAGATATTGTAATTGCCGCTTTCAAACGATTTCGCGCCAAACATCCAGAGGCTTTGTTACTAACAACATGGCACAACTTCTGGCCTCAGTATATGCTAGGAATCGAACAAACCGGAAACGTTGCCGGACTTCCCAATATCAACCGCGACGGAAGTTTAGAAATTTCTCAATGGTTAGTGGCTAACGGTTTGCCGGTTGACTCTTTTATCGACATCGGCTTAATTCCCAATCACCTCACCGGACAAATTTTGCGAGAAGCCGACTGCGCTGTTTTCACCAACCGCTGCGAAGGCGGCACTAATTTAGTCGCAATGGAAAGTATGGCCTGCGGAATTCCGACTATTTTATCAGCAAATACTGGTCATTTAGATTTGATTTACAGCCATATTTGCTATCCTTTATGGAGTCAAGGACGAGTTAAAGTGACGGCTCCTTTTTCCGGTGTTGAAGGTTGGGGAGAGTCTGATGTGGCAGAAGTTGTCGAGGCTTTGGAGCAAGTTTATACTAATCGCGAAGAAGCAAAACGGATCGGTTTAGCTGCGGCTAACTTTATGCTGGATTGGACTTGGGAAAAACAAGTTCAACGCTTTCTCGATGTTATATCAAATTCGCTTTAAAAATCATCTTTTCCGGCGAATAGAATTCGCTACTACACAAACAAAGTCGGCGAAGGCGGACTAAATAGTAAATAATCCGGCTCAAGTTGCGATTTTATCCAATAGCTTTTCCGCAACATTCACGCTTTCAATATCGTAAAGTTCCCGGTTGTAACAAACAATTTGTGCTACCAACTTGTGATGATATTGCTGAGCTTTTGCCAACATAGAAACCTGGGAACGCCGATAATTGACAACTACTTCTCTCGTTCCCAAAAAGGGAATATTGTGCTTATGGCAGTTAACCCAAAACTCCCAATCTTCGTAACCTTCCTTCATCCCAACTTTGTACCCGCTGACCAAATCCAAAATAGATTTGTGATAAAGTGAAGACGGGTGAATCATGTTAGATTTCTTGATATTTTCGGGCGAATACAACTCGTAACTTGGTACTATACGATTTTCCGTGCCAAACATTTGATAAGAACCAAAGGCTACGCAAGGGACATTTGATTTTAAACATATTTCTAAAAGGTCAGTCAAGGCGTTTTCAGCTAGGATATCATCGGCATCTAAAGGCATGATGTATTCACCGTTTGCGGCTGCTATGCCCGCATTTCTAGCACTTGAAAGCCCTTGATTTGTTTGTTCTACAAGCGTAATTTGATATTGGGAATTTGCTAATATTAAATTTTGGGCAACTGTGCTGGTACTATCTAAGCTGCCGTCGTTGACAATGATAATTTCCCAATTTTTGTAAGTTTGGTTAATCACGCTAGTTACTGCTTCCACCAAAAAATGAGATTGATTGTAGCAGGGAATAATCACAGATACCAAAGGTCGATCTGCCAATTGTGGCGATGCTGTAACTTGTTTGACACTTTCTGATTGTAAATTATGTGCCGAATTTCTAGCAGTTTGCAAACTGTAAAAATAAATCTTGGGATGGACGATGGCTAATTGATTCAGAGCGGTATTTTGATATTCATTTACTAGCCTCGGATATCCCGACAAGTATTCTTGTTTAACAAAAATCAAGACATTCTGAGCGTACCAAGGCTCTACTTTGTCATTGTTCCATATTTTTTTTCTCAAGCCGTCAATAACTGCATAACCGTTTTTCTGAAAGTAATAAGCCCAATATTGTGGCCACTGTTCGTTAACGTGTTCGACACCGCCTTGAAATGGTATTGCTGCTGAAAACAAAATTACTGGTGCTAGTTGAGTGAGAGAATTAACAAAGTTTTCGGCACAGGTAGCCGGCAAATGTTCGGCCACTTCTAGGGAAATTGCTAAGTCAAACTTTCTGTTTATTTGCAGCGGTTGCTTTAAATCGGCGGATTGGAACTGATTTAAAGGAATTTGTAAAATAGTGCGATCGACATAATCGCCATCTATTCCCAAACAATCAGCAATTCCCAATTTGTGAAACGCAGCTAACCAACTTCCCGTACCGCAGCCCACATCCACCACACTTTTAGGTAAAATCGGTTGCAGCAAGTCTAACAGCAGGGGAATAATTTCTCTAGCAGAAGTGCGAGTTCCTTCTCCGATTAATTGGTAAAAATCTCTTGTATAAGATGACTGTTGATTTTGATTGGTTGGGCTGGCTGTTTGAGAATTAATTGTCTCTAAACTGCTAATATTGTAGCCGTGCAAATGTGCTGGCAACTGCCAGGAAATCTTGGGATCGGGTTGATGTTTTACAGGCTCGACATTTCCCCGCCAAGCCGCACCCATAATTTGCATTGTTTGATAAATTACAGTATTCCATCCCCTTTGCTTTAAGTAATCCAAACCTTGAGCGACATCGGGAGCACTTAAATCGTGAAATAAAATTATTGCATCTTCTTCCGCCAATTTTTCGCAAACAATTGCGTCATTTAACGGGCCCGGTTTTCCGTGTTCTCCGTCAATAAAAATTAACGACCATTTGCGGTTGAATTGAGCAGAAAATTCTTCGACTCTTTGGGGGCTGTAGCCTGGTATTAGCTCGACTGATGTTTGAACGCCCGACGCATTTAGAGCACATTGAATTGAGTCGATTACGCTTTGTCTAATGTCCTCTCTTTCTAACAATGGATCTACGACATCTAACTCAACTCCTGCGAGGGCTAGGTGACCGGCCGACCACCCTAGCCAGCAACCTATTTCTAATGCTTTTTTACCTTTGAATTGCAGGGCTGTATTGTAAAGGATATGTGCTTCGTCGCGATTCAAAAACCCGATGAATGGATAGCGCTTGTCTGCATACCAATTATGCGGAATTTCCCGGCGCAAGTAAGGCCAGTTACTCGCATTTGGATCGGCAATAATCATATTGGGGAAATAGGAGTCAGGTATAATTATTTGGAACCCTGGCGAAACGTAATCCCCTGGGTGTAATAAATTATTTTTGCTAAGTTCAGGTTGTTGGTAAGTCATTTTTGGTTCTTGAAATATTGGTATTGCTGGCTGTTTTTTAGGTTGATAACGGACGCTAATTTCCAGGATATCGCCGTCAGTTGCCATCAATTGTACTCGGTCAAACTGCTGGCGGCCAGCTAAATGCAAAATGCCGATCGCCTCCTGCGGCAAGTAAGGTTCCACAAAACAGCCTCGCTGCTTGTCCCAAACCGGAAAACCGTTGAATATCCAATTGCACCAAGCTGGGAGCATTTCAGTGAGATTGAACAATTCGTTACTGTAAACAGCGAGGTTGAGGGCAAATTGATCTGTCATGACACAGCCTGATCTCTGCAATCCTTGATGGAGTTTTTCAGCCCATACTTCCCAGTGCAAAGCATCTTTTTGGAGGGCAAAAACTCCGGCATTTAATATAGGATAACTGTAGAATTTTTTAGCGGTTTCTTCACCAAAGTTAGCTTCATATTGTTGATAAACCCACTGCCAAAACTGAGGCAGTTGCCCGTACTGCTGCAAGCTTGCCCTGTGAACTTCGGGAACAATTGCCAGTCCCCGGCGCGATGCTCCTTCAACCAACAAATTAATTGCTCTCCAGTCTTGAACCCAAGCATCCGCATCAATCCAAATGTATATATCAAAATTGGGAAAGTATTTTCGCAAACAAGGTCTAACTAATAGTCCTTTTAAATGTTCGGGAGCTTCATTTCTGCCAGGAAAGTCAAAGTCCCAATCTGGCTTTTGAATGATATTAACTTGTCTTTCCAGCCACTGCAACTGTTCGGGAGTGCAACCGAGATCGAAAAAGCCGATCGCCACATTTTCACCCTCTGGTTTTTCCCGCACCGATAAAATAGTACCTCGCACTAATTCAAAGTAATTTGCATCGGCGGCCGTGATGATGATAATCTGCATAAATAGCTTTTCTAATACAATAAACTGGGGAGTATACCGTAGGGTGCGCCTCGGCGCGTCTTACTATAGTTTAGGGTGCGCCTTGGCGCGTCTTACTATAGGCTAGCAATATTCATACAACTATACTATCGAGGAGGAATTGTGAAAAACCAAAAAGGGAAAGTTTATTTAGTCGGTGCGGGGCCCGGAGATTGTAACTTGATGACAGTGCGATCGCACAAACTGCTATCCCAAGCCGAAGTCTTAATCTATGACGCTCTAATCGACATCCCGCAACTCGAATTAATCCCAGCAACTTGTCGAAAAATCGAAGTCGGCAAACGTGGCGGCAAACCTTCCACCCAGCAGCAAGAAATTAACCGCTTGCTGGTAGAACATTGCCAAGTTGGAAAACAAGTAATCCGCTTAAAAAGTGGCGATCCGTTTATTTTTGGTCGCTCCAGTTCGGAAATTCAAGCATTAATCACAGCGGGCTGCGAGTTTGAAGTAATACCCGGAATTTCCTCCGCCCTAGCCGCACCTTTACTAGCAGGAATTCCCCTCACAGACCCGGTAATGAGTCGCTGTTTTGCAGTGATGAGTGCCCACGAACCCGATGATCTGGAATGGGAAGCATTAGTGCAGATAGAAACTTTGGTAATATTGATGGGAGGACGCAATTTAAGCGAGATAATTTGGCAATTGCAAAAGCACGGACGATCGCCAGAAACTCCGATCGCCATTATCCGAGATTGCGGCCGCCCCGAACAGCAAATTTGGCTCGGCACTCTCTCCAACATTGTACAGCAAACAGCAGGTCAATCTCTGTCGCCTTGCGTGACCGTAATTGGGGAAGTAGTTAGATTGCGCGAATATTTAATCCAGCCAGAAAGCACAAATATGATCGATACACCTGTCACCATTAATAATAGCAAATTGCCGCTAGCAGGAAAAACCATTTTAGTCACGCGATCTGTTTCTCAGTCGGCTGAATTTAGCGATCGACTGCAGCAACAAGGAGCCCGCGTGATCGAAATGCCCGCCTTGGTAATTGGGCCACCTTCGACTTGGGAACCATTAGACAGTGCGATCGCACAATTGTCAAGCTTTCACTGGTTAATTCTCACTTCCCATAACGCTGTAGACTGCTTTTTCCAACGATTACAAGCAAAAGGCAAAGACGCCCGCAGCTTGTTTGGTATTAAAATTGCAGTTGTCGGCAAAAAAACAGCAGAAAGTTTGCGATCGCACTCTCTACAACCAGACTTTATTCCCCCCAACTTTGTCGCCGATTCCCTAGTAGAAAACTTCCCGGATAACTTGCAAAACTGCAAAATCCTATTTCCCAGAGTAGAAAGCGGAGGCAGAGAAGTTTTAGTTAAAGAATTCACCGCCAAAGGAGCGCAAGTAATAGAAGTGCCAGCTTACCAATCTTGCTGTCCAGAAAATATTGATCCTATCGCCCTATCCGCACTCCAAAATCAAGCCGTAAATATCATAACATTTGCCAGTTCCAAAACCGTACATAACTTTTGTAATCTCATACAAGAAAGCCCAAAATTATCCCTATCTAAGGATTGGTTGGAAAGCGTTTGCATCGCATCCATCGGCCCTGAAACTTCCAAAAGCTGTCAGAAATTATTGGGTCAGTTAGATGTGGAAGCTAAGGAATATACCTTAGACGGATTGACTGAAGCGATCGTTGAATGGGCACAAGCGAGGTTGTAAAATAGTTGTACGATCATTAAGAGGAAAGAAACATGACCGCAAAAGACCAACTTCTTCAAGAACTCGACCAAGTACCAGAACTCGTGCTGCTGAAAGTGCTTGAATTTGTCCGTTCCTTAAAAACTGAAGAAGAAGAACAACAAAAACTAGAAGCCAAAGCATGGCAGGCATATCTAGATTCAGAACGCGAAATAAAGGAGGTTTATCGTCGCCTTGCCAACTCCTAATTTTGTCAGTCAAAGTATGGTTGTCAATATCCACGCCAGACAGATAGAAAGATTTGGTGGCACTCCTGGCGTTAGAGATGAAGGCTTGTTGGAGTCGGCTTTGGCTTAACCGCAAGCAACTTTTGGCGGTCAATTGTTGCATCTGAAAATTGCCGAACAAGCTGCTGCTTATCTCTATCACATAGCGAGGAATCATCCGTTTATTGACGGTAACAAGCGATCGGCTTTTGCGGTGACAGATACCTTTTTGCGTTTGAATGGTTGTACTCTGAATTTGACCAAGAATTTCTTGATGGTACCGGCCACGTGATTTATCCGTGGAATCAATCCAAAATCTAAAATCTAAAATCCTCAAGCCCCCAAATTTATCCGTGGGGTCAATCCAAAATCTAAAATCTAAAATCTAAAATCTAAAATCGAATGACGGAGGATCGAGCATAGGATTTAGTCATGCCAGTCGCAGGAGGAACGATGACTAAGGAACAATTAAGCACCGAGTTTGAGTCATGTATTGTTTAGTTTTAATAAGTAAGTTGGGCAGTGCGCTACATTGAGATTAACTAAGGTGCGCCCATAAGCGCCCTACAGTGAAAAAGGGAATCGAGGAACAAAAAAGCGAGTAAAATTATCACTAAAGAACAAAGCCGAGATCCTTTGCGTCAAATCAGTAATAAAACTAAACAGAAAATAGCACCAACCGCCGATCGCCCTTTCTCCGCCAAATCCCGCTACCCAGCTACTAATTAGCAATAGCCATGAATATAAATTTTTCTCGTTACGACACCTTAACCACCCTGCTAGCAGGAACTACCGCAGCCTTAA